>JAZLIT010000255.1:0-26188 GCA_045617525.1 Solibacillus sp.
TCATTGCTTTGCTAGCGTATCAACATAAAGTTGATATCTATAATTTTGTTTTAATCAGCACCGCGATTAAGCAAGTGTCTGTTAAAACGTTGTTTCATTAACGTTTTGCTTGTTCAGTTTTCAAGGTTCATGTTGTTGTCGCTTGTTTTGGCGACTTCATTAATTTAACATTTAAGCGTTTGTTTGTCAACAACTTTTTTAAAAGTTATTTTTGAGAAGTTTCATTTACTTCTCAGCGACATTTACTATATTACAATACTGTTAGCTGCATTGTCAACAACTTTTTAAAAGTTGTTTTCGAGAAGTTTTATTTACTTCTCAGCAACAAGTCAAGTATGTCTCAGCGACAATTACTATATTACAATACTATTAACTATAATGTCAATACTATTTTCAAAATAAAAATCGAGGCACTTTTATTAGCACCCCGAACACTATACTATATCCCATATTCACTTTCAACAAATTGTTTATCTACTTTATAGTTTCTATGGAACACAGAATCATTCTTCGCAATAACAGGCTCTACGCAGATATACCCTTTATCAATTAAGTACTCAACCATCACAACTAGATCCGTTGAATAGTAGCTCAACTCTTTATGATTATAAAGATCTTGAATCGTCCAGCTCTCTCTTGTTAATAATGTTTCCAAAATGTGTTGTGCCCCGTCGCGTGTTCTTGAGTTAATTAAAAACTCACTTGCTAAGAATACTAACTCTAATCGTTTACCTAGAGATTCGTTACTTGATACAAGTTCTTCATATAATTTATAAATTGCTGGTTCGATTTTCTTCACTTGCGCCCATACCGTTACCTCTGGATATAAACCGCTATCAATAATAGACAGTCGAGCTAAATGGTGTAAGCAATCGACTACGTAATTATACGCATCCAAATTATTACCTAATTCGAACTGTTCTTTCCCCTCTAAATAACTACGTATTAATTTACAATATTGAATACCTGATTTTAGCTTTCTTCCATAGTTAGGGAAATCGTGTAACTCAGAACGTAAGTGGAATAAAAACTCATTGCGATCAAAAATAATCTTGCCATAAAAAATCCAATCGACTAATCGTTTATTAGAACCTATAAATATCCACTTGCGAAGTCTTTCTTCCGTAAGGATATGCATAACCATTTTCGAGTCGCCATACATATAATGTTTTGAGAAGATTGGTTGTTCAGCATCCTTCACAATAATTAACAATACGGAATCAAACATATCCGTTATGTTCATTGCGTCATCTCTTTTGTTAATTAGGATAACTCCTAACGTATCTGGTTGACTTGCACGCTCTTGATAAATCGGACGCAAAATATGTTCCATAAAATAATCCTCCTATATATAACTCCCGTTTAAACCCCTATTACTATTTCGACAGTATCAACTGTATTCCTCTTTTACTCCATTATAATTCTAACTGAAAATGGTTTTATGTTATAGTAGAATTTAGATTAGGAGGTATATGGATATGAAGAGATATAATAGTAAAATTAACAAAATTAGATCATTTGCTCTTTCTTTAATCTTTATTGGCTTCGTCGTAATGTACGGGGCTATATTCTTCCGCGAAAATCCCATTCTTGTGATTCTGTTTATGGCGATTGGTCTACTATGCGTTATCGGCAGTACAGTTGTTTATGCTTGGATTGGTTTTTTATCTACACGAGCAGTTCAAGTTACATGTCCTGAATGTGGAAAATGGACGAAGATTTTAGGTCGTGTTGATATATGTATGTATTGTAACGAACCTTTAACTTTAGACCCATCGTTAGAAGGCAAAGAATTTGACCAATCTTATAACAACCGTGCAAAACAATAACACACATGTCCAATTCAATCGTCACTCGAATTGGATTTTTTCTTATGTAAAAACAAAAAGCGATTATAAGCTTTAACTTATAACCGCTTTTTTAATTTCATTTACTTTAAAGAGCTTGCTTGTTTGGATTCGCTACACAGTCTGGGCAATTTCCGTAAACTTCTAATCTATGAGAGTTTACTTCAAATCCTGTTACGTGTGAGGCAAATTGTTCCACTTCATTTAACCCTGGGTAGTGGAAATCAACAATTTTGCCGCAACCTTCACAAATCATGTGATAGTGATCGCCTGTAACAAAATCAAAACGACTTGCTGAATCACCGTATGTTAACTCTTTTACTAAGCCAACCTCACGGAATACACGCAAATTATTATAAACTGTTGCTACACTCATATTAGGAAACTTATCTTCCAGCGCTTTATATATATCATCAGCTGTAGGATGAATCATTGAGTCGATTAAATATTCCAAAATCGCATGACGCTGCGGAGTAATTCTTACACCAGTAGTCTTTAACGTGTCCAATGCATCTTTCAAATGCGTGTGAGACATCGCCATGCACCTCTTTTCATAAATATTATTAATTTATAATTGTTATAAATAGTTTAACGAAAAAAGTGACTCATTGTCAACAATAGCTTACTGCGACGCTACTTTTATAAATAAAGCGCCCTCATTCGACACAACTAATTGATAATTAGCCTACATCTACCATATTTCAACCCAATATTATTCTCATTTAGTAGCCACGTGTTAAATCAATTTCATTCGTAAGTACTCTTACTCCTTCAAGCCATTGCTTTAAGCTAGGTTTGAAGATTTCCAAGCTACGTTCCACATACCGCGATGAATGACTTGAAAAATGTGGAGATAGCGTAACATTATCTAACTGCCAAAGCTCGCTTGTAGCTGGTAATGGCTCTACTTCGTAAACATCTAATACGGCCTGTGCAATTTGCTGCTCCTTTAAGGCGCGCACTAACACTTCTTCTCGCACCACATTGCCACGACCGAAATTTAAAAACAATGCATCCTGCTTCATCGCTTGAAAATGTTCATATGTAAGTAGATGCTTAGTGTCAATTGTACTCGGTAGCATCGACACAATGATATCCGCCTTCGGAAGTTGTTCCATTAATTCAGCGATAGCATATGTTTCATTCATTTCAGGTATTGGCACACCACTGCGATTACATCCGATTGTTTTTACATTGAAAGCTTGTAAAATACGGCCGATTTCTGCACCGATTGCACCTGGGCCAATAATAAGAGCCGTACTACCATTTAATTCTGAGAGCTTTGCTTTTTTACTCCACTCTTTTTTCCCTTGCTGCTCATAAACGAAAGGCAATGCTCGCTTATGTGCTAAAATATGGGCCAAAATTGACTCTGTCATCGGTTTTTTATGAATGCCTCGTACATTCGAAACATATATACCACGATCCACGATTGCTTTAGCAGGCATTTTTTCTACACCAGCTGATGCCACAAAGATCCACTCTAGTTTTTCTGCTATAGGTAAGTGATGCTCCTTTAGGTCTTCTCCGTATGTCACTAAAACTTCTGCCTTACTGAGCATTGCTTCATCAATCCCTGATGAAAATTCAAAATTCACATTCGGAAAGTCACTTATTAAGTCTGCACGTAAATCTTCTCTCGGTTCAAACGTAAAATAAACGTTACTCATCTTAGCCCTCCACCCCGAATTGATTTTAATACTTCTTCGATGATTCTTCACTTTAACTTTACGCCACTCTTTTTCTACAATGCCTTCTGGATTAATTAAAAAAGTCGAGCGCTCAATACCCATATATTCTTTTCCATATAATTTCTTTAACACCCAAACACCATAGCTCTCCGCTACAGCATGATCCTCGTCCACTAATAATGAAAACGGAAGGCCGTGCTTCTCGATAAATTTCGTGTGTTTATTTGCATTATCCATGCTCACACCTAGGATGACCGCATTTAAATCCGCGAAGTTTTCATATGAATCACGGAAATCACACGCTTCAGTTGTACAACCTGGCGTCATATCTTTTGGATAAAAATACAGCACGACATACTTCCCTCTATACTCTTCTAAACGCACAACTTCTTCTTTCTCATTTAATAAGAAGAAAGTCGGTGCAACTTGACCCACTAAACTCATTACATTCCCTCCTTTATACTCCCTCTATCGTACATAACATTTGCATTTCTTTCAATTTCTTTGGCAGTATGGCACATTTAGGTCTACAATAGAACAGAAGAAATATCCATATGGAGGCTTAATTTATGAATCATACAAAATCAGAAGCAATTCATGCAGAAGCATTAGAGCATATCGTAGGTGGCGTTAACAGCCCATCTCGCTCATATAAAGCAGTTGGCGGCGGCGCACCCGTTGTAATGGCCCGCGGAAAAGGAGCATACTTTTGGGATGTAGACGACAATCGCTATATTGATTACCTAGCAGCTTACGGACCGATTGTTACTGGTCACGGTCATCCACATATCGCAAAAGCAATTACTCATGCAGCTGAAACAGGGGTACTTTATGGAACACCTACTGTACATGAAGTGAAATTTGCAAAAAAGTTAAAAGAAGCAATTCCAACTTTAGATAAAGTACGCTTCAACAACTCTGGTACAGAGGCTGTAATGACAACAGTCCGCGTAGCGCGCGCATTCACTGGTCGCACAAAAATTATTAAATTTGCTGGATGCTACCATGGCCACTTTGACCAGGTTCTAGTGGCAGCAGGTTCTGGTCCCGCAACTTTAGGTACCCCAGACTCAGCAGGCGTACCTAAAGCTGTTGCGACAGAGGTCATTACAGTACCATTTAATAATCCAGAAGAATTCACTGTTACAATGGATGCATGGGGCGACCAAATCGCTGCTATCCTAATCGAGCCAATCGTTGGTAACTTTGGAATTGTTGAACCGAACCCTGGCTTCTTAGAGCATGTCCACGCTTTAGCAAAAGAATACGGTGCATTAACAATCCACGATGAAGTCATTACAGCATTCCGTTTCCATTACGGCGCAGCTCACACAATGTTAGGTTTAACGCCTGACTTAGTGGCAATGGGGAAAGTTATCGGTGGTGGTCTTCCTATCGGTGCTTATGGTGGACGTAAAGAGGTTATGGATACAGTAGCGCCACTTGGACCAGCGTATCAAGCCGGCACAATGGCTGGAAACCCTGCTTCAATGCTTGCTGGAATTGCTTGCTTAGAAGTTTTAGGCCAACCTGGTGTTTATGAAGAAATGGATCGTCTTGGCGCAATCCTTGAAGAAGGAATTCGATCTGCTGCAGCGAAACATAACATTACAATGACATTAAATCGTCTAAAAGGTGCCCTTTCAATTTACTTTACAGATGAAATCGTTGAAAACTACGACCAAGCAGAAAATACTGATGGTGAAATTTTCGGCCGTTTCTTTAAACTTATGCTTTCTCAAGGGATTAACCTTGCACCTTCAAAATACGAGGCCTGGTTCTTAACAACTGCACATACTGAGGAAGACGTAAAAGAAACAATTACTGCTGTTGATTATGCGTTCTCTCAACTATAATCACATATCCTAAATTAAATTAAATGTGGATTTGGTATGTTCACTATTACGATGAAAGAGAGGACACTTCAATGAAATTAGGAGCCCGCGTATTAAAGACCGGTGTTGCCATTGTTTTCGCCCTTTTTATAGCTGAATTGATGAATATACCTTCTCCTGTTTTTGCAGGAATCGCGGCTATCTTTGCTATACAACCTTCTATTTATAGATCCTATTTAACCATCCTTGAACAAATTCAAGGGAACTTAATCGGGGCAGCAATTGCGATATTTTTTGGCCTTATATTTGGCCATCATATCGTCGCTATTGGGATTGCAGCTATTATCGTTATTGGGATTATGATCAAGTTAAAGCTTGAAAAAGGCATGACTCTTGCGATTGTTACCGTCATCGTCATTATGGAATTCCAAGGCGATGAATTTATGAAGTTTGCTCTCATTCGCTTTGGTACAATTATGATAGGTGTATTTGCAGCCTTTATTGTAAATCTTGTGTTCATTCCACCCAAATATGAAGTAAAGCTATTCAAATCAATCAACTCTTTGCAGGATGATATTATCCGATGGACACGTCTTGCTGTAAGACAAGCGAGCGAGCATATATCGACAAAAACTGCTTTAAACAAACTCCATTCGCGTACGGCCGAAATCAATACAATGTATGGCTTTTATAAAGAAGAACGTGGTTATTTTAAAAACGCAAAATTTAAAAAAGCACGTAAGCTTGTTATTTATCGCCAAATGATTACAACGTCGAATAAAAGCTTAGAGCTATTACAACGATTGCATAAGCATGAAAATGAGCTAATAAATTTACCTGACCAATTCAAATTACTTATTCAACAGCGTTTGGATGGGCTTCTCTCTTATCACGAGCAACTTTTATTGAAATATACGGGCAAACTTAAACCCCAGCATTCGAGATGGACTTCCCAGGAGCATTATATGCCTGGCAATGAACTAATGGATTTATTCATAGAGCATATTTCAAAAGCAAAGTCCGTTGAATCCAACGAAGAGTTTTCAAGCTATCATCTACTTTATATTCTTTCTCGCCTTTTAGATTACGAGGAAAATTTAGAGCATCTCGATACGTTAATCGTTTCTTACCGTAGCTATCACAGTGACGAACGTAACCTTGATTTAGAAGAAGAATTTTATTAATTCATAAAGCAAAGAGGCTATCCATATTTGGATAGCCTCTTTCTTTACATAATTATGATTTCATTTTCGGATCAAATGCATCGCGTAAGCCGTCACCCATTAAGTTGAACCCAATTACAGTTAACATAATCGCAACCCCCGGGAATATCATTGCCCATGGAGCATTTAATAAGAACATCCTAGAATCAGCAAGCATTTTTCCCCATTCAGGAACAGAAGGCTCTGCTCCTAACCCTAAAAACCCTAGCGCAGCTGCTTCAATAATTGCTGTGGCAATTGCCAGCGTACCTTGAACAATTATTGGCGTCATTGAATTGGGTAAAATGTGAGACCATAGTATACGTGAATTCTTCATCCCGATTGCCTTAGCAGCATGAATATATTCTTCTTCTTTTATCGATAATACACGTGAGCGTATCAATCGTCCAAAGGTTGGAATATTTATGATAGCAATTGCGATTAATGCATTTCTCAAAGAAGGTCCTAAAATCGAAACAATGGCAATCGCCAATAAAATACTTGGGAAAGCTAACATGATGTCAAAAATGCGAGAAATAATTGTATCTATAAAGCGCCCATAATAGCCGGCGATAATCCCTAAAAAACTACCTGCTATAGCCGAAATGAGTACCGCTGTTAGCCCAATCGTTAAAGAAATTTGCGCTCCGTGCAGCAATCTTGAAAATATATCTCTCCCTAAATCATCTGTGCCAAACCAAAATTCACTAGAAGGAGGTTGAAGGCGTAAGATTAAATTTTGGTCATTATGGCCTTGCGGTGCAATAAATGGACCAATAACCGCGAGTAACACAAAAAATGAAACAATACATAAGCCAACTACCGCTGATTTACTTTTCTTGAAATTTCGCCACGCCTCTTTCCAAGGTCCTACTGCTTGATCGACGCTTTGCTCCTCATGTTTTACCTTTAATAAAAGCTCGGACATAAATAACCACACCTCCCTCTAGTTGTATTTAATTCTCGAATCAATTAATGTGTACAAAATATCTACAATCAAATTAATCATGACAAATATAAATGCAACGACTAAAATACCAGATTGAATAACAGGATAATCACGGAAACCGATTGCCTCATAAATATAACGCCCAATACCTGGCCAGCTAAAAATAGTTTCAGTTAATATTGCGCCACCAAGTAGCATTCCCGTTTGAAGGCCGATAACTGTTAACACTGGAATCAACGCATTTTTCAGCGCATGCTTGTAAATAACAACGACCATCTTTTGGCCTTTCGCTCGCGCTGTTCGAACATAGTCAGAACGCATCACTTCAAGCATCGAAGCACGTGTCATACGCGCGATTATTGCCATAGGAATTGTAGCAAGTGCTATACCCGGTAAAATAAGGTGCTTTACCACAACCCAAAACTGATCAAAACGACCTTGTATCAATGTATCTATCAGATATATGTTGGTGATTGAAGTAATCGGATCTCTTACTTCTTGACGACCAGACGTTGGCAACCAACCTAAGTTAATGCTAAAAATCCATTGTTCCATTAATCCAAGCCAGAAAATCGGCATGGATACGCCAATGAGTGCTATAACCATTGCAACATAATCGAACCATGAATTTTGAAACCACGCCGATATAATCCCTGCATTCATACCTATTACAACCGCCAATATCATCGCAAACAGAACAAGTTCAAATGTAGCAGCTAAATACGGCCAAAGTTCGCTTGAAATCGGCTGTCTAGTACGCAATGAATCTCCTAAATCCCCTGTTAAAATACCTTTTAAATAGTCAAAGTACTGAATATACCAAGGATTATTCAACCCTAGCTTTTCAGTTAGCGCGTCAATCGATTCTTGGCTTGCCTGCTGCCCTAAGATGATTTGCGCAGGATTACCTGGAATCGCTCGAATAATTAAAAATACGATGAAAGTCATTCCTAGTAAAACTGGAATTAGATGAAGTATCCGTTTCCCTATGTAGTTTAGCATTGCCTTCACCTCGCTAATTTTGTTTAAAATTAGGGAAGGTAAATTAACCTTCCCTAACCTTTATTACTTGATGTACACTTCTGCTAACTTATCAGATCCTGTAGGGTGTGGTAAGAAACCAGTTACCCCACTTTTCGCCGCTAATAAAGGCGTAGAGTGAGCAAGCGGAACCCAAGGGGCATCATCATGAATAATTTCTTGTGCTTTTTTGTATAGCTCGTTACGTATTGACTCCTCTGTTTCTGTTTGTGCAGCGATTAATAGATCATGCACTTCATCATTTGAGTAGTAAGCATAGTTATTGCTTCCGATATTATCTTTATCAAGAAGAGTATAGATGAAGTTATCGGCATCACCGTTATCACCAGTCCAACCTAACATGAAGGCATCAGCTTCTCCATCTTTTGTTTTCTCTAGGTAAGTACCCCATTCCATCGATACGATTTTTGAAGGAATGCCAACATCTTCTAGGTTCTTTTGAATAACTTGTGCTACTTTTGCAGCATCCGGCATATATGGACGTGCTACAGGCATAGCCCATAGTTCAATTTCTTTCCCGTCATAACCAGCTTCAGCAAGTAATGCTTTTGCTTTTTCAGGGTCATATGGGTATGGCGTTAATGCATCATTGTACCCGCTAATTGAAGGTGGCATTGGGTTTACTGCAACTTCCGCACGGCCTTCAAAGAATGCATCTACAATTGCTTGTTTATCGATTGCATAGTTTACTGCTTGACGAACTAATTTATTATCAAATGGTGGGCGAGTATTTGTTAAACCTAGGTACCCAATATTCATCGAAGGACGCTCGATTAATTGTAATGTAGCGTTTGATTCCACCAATTTACCATCAGATGGATTAACACCATCAGCTAAATCGATATTTCCAGCTAATAAATCATTTAAACGTGCAGAGTTATCTGGAATTGCACGGAAAATAACTTTATCTAATTTAGGTAAACCATCTACCCAGTAATCAGCAAATTTTTCGATTGTAATTGATTCATTACGTTTCCATTCAACGAATTTAAATGGACCCGTACCTACTGGATTATCACCGAATTTATCGCCCGCTGCTTCAAATGCAGTAGGTGAAGCAATACCAAATGGGCTCATTGCTAAGTTTTTCAAGAATGGTGCTTGAGGACGAGAAAGTGTGAACACTACAGTGTAATCCCCTTCAGCTACTACACTTGTAATAATATCTGCGCCTTCAGCTTTAAACATCGAATTAAAGTAATAAAAATCTTCCGCCGTTCCGCCTTTCCAGCGGTCAACGTTTTTAATAACTGCATCCGCATTGAAGTCTGTACCATCGTGGAACTTAACGCCTTCTTCAAGCGTAAACGTATAAGTTAAAGCATCATCACTCACTTTCCAGTCCTTTGCTAAACCTGGTTGGATCGTTGTATCTTCTTTACCGAAATTTAAAAGTGTCTCAAATAAATTTTGAGTTACTTTGAAAGACTCACCATCCGTTACAATACCCGGATCAAGTGAAACTGAGTCACCACCACGCCCAAATACTAAAACTTGAGGTGTAGATGATGATGGTTCACCTTCTGTTGTATCTGGTTCACTACCATCAGTACCTTCCGTATCATCATCGCTATCTTCACCACAAGCAGCTAAAGCTACAACAAGCATTAATAACAAAGCCCACATCCAAATGGTTCTTTTTTTCAAATTTAACCCCTCCACTTTATCTATTATCAATGCGACGTATCATTCACTAAATGACACGCTACATAATGACCACTTTTAACTTCTAAAAATTGCGGGACTTGTTGTTTACATAATTCTATAGCTAGAGGACATCTTGTATGAAAAGTACAGCCTGTTGGCGGGTCAGCCGGGCTTGGAATATCACCCTTCAATAAAATTTGATCCCTTTCAAAACCCGGATCTGGAACAGGTACAGCAGAGAGTAATGCCTGTGTATAGGGATGAAGTGGATTCGCATATAGCTCTTCACTGTTCGATAGCTCTACCATCTTCCCTAAATACATCACCCCAACACGATCACTTATATGGCGAACTACACCTAAATCATGGGCAATAAAAATGTAAGTAAGATTTAAATCTTCTTGCAGGCGCTTCATTAAATTTAAAACTTGAGCTTGTATCGATACATCTAGTGCCGAAACAGGTTCATCTGCAATAATTAGTTTCGGATTTGTCATAAGCGCTCGTGCAATACCTATACGCTGTCTTTGCCCACCACTAAATTGATGCGGATAACGCTTTGCATGATAGGCGCTTAATCCGACCACTTCTAAGAATTCAATCACTTTCTTTTTCCGTTCCGCAGCGGTTCCAATACCATGAACAATTAAAGGTTCCTCTAGAATCTTCCCAATGCTATGCCTTGGATTTAATGATGCATATGGATCTTGAAACACCATTTGGATATCGCGCCTTACTTTGCGCATGGCATCATTTGATAAACTATTCAATTCCAGCCCATCAAATGTCACACGGCCATCAGTTGCCTCGTGCAAACGCATAATAACCCTTCCAGTTGTCGACTTCCCACAACCAGATTCTCCTACGATTCCTAGTGTCTCCCCTTCAAATACTTCAAAGGAAACACCATCGACTGCCTTTACATCACCTGTTTTACGTGAAAATAACCCCGTTCGAATCGGAAAATATTTTTTTAAATCCTCAACTTTCAATAGTACGTTTGACATCGTCACCCATCCCTTTCTCACTTAATAAAAAGCATCTCGATTGTTGTACTTCAGATACTTTATACAAAGGAGGTGTTTCCCTCGTACAGCGTTCATGCACAAATGGACATCTTGGAGCAAATCGACAACCTTCTTTAATTGATCCGGGTTTCGGTACATTACCAGGGATTGAATAAAGCGTTTCTTTTTTAAATCGCATATCCGGCACTGATTGAATGAGCCCTTGAGTATACGGATGTTTAGGATTGTTAAAGATTTCAGCTACTGGCGCTTCTTCAACAATTTGACCTGCATACATCACGATGACCCGTTCACAGGTCTCAGCCACAACACCTAGATCATGCGTAATAAGTAATACCGCAGTTTTTAAGCGTTCATTTAACTCTTTGATTAATTTTAAAATTTGCGCTTGAATAGTTACATCAAGTGCAGTTGTAGGTTCATCAGCTATTAATATTTTCGGGTCGCAAACAAGCGCCATCGCAATCATGACACGCTGCCTCATTCCGCCAGATAATTGATGCGGATAATCGTTCATTAATTGTTCCGCTCTTGGCAGTCCGACCAGCTTCATTATCTCAATCGCCCGCTCTACTGCCTGTTTTTTCCTCCATGATTTATTATGTATTAATATTGCTTCGATTAATTGATTTCCAATTGTAAATAACGGATTGAGTGAGGTCATTGGCTCTTGAAAGATCATTGCCATCTCTTTACCGCGAACTTTCCGCATCTGTTTATCATTAAATTTCGTCAAATCATCTCCGTTTAAAATGATTTCACCGTTCGTTATTTTTCCAGGTGGACTTGGCACTAAACCCATAATTGAAAGCGAAGTAACGCTTTTGCCGCAACCTGATTCACCTACAATTGCTAATACTTCTCCTTCACTCATAGAAAAGCTAATACTTTCGACTGCTACAACCTCTCCGTCATCTGTAAAAAATGTTGTCTCTAAATCTTTTACCTGTAAAACTACTTTTCTACTCATGAAGCCTTCCTCCTAACGAACAACATTTGGAATGTTTAACCATAATATCTTATTTATCTGATTTTTTCAAATATTTAGTGAAAAGGAATTTTTAGATCGCTAGAATAGTAGTTTCGATTTTAAACAACAAAAAAGCTATCCGTTTATAAATAAACGAATAGCTTTCCCAACTAATTTTTCACTTTATAATTTAGTTAAATTTCTGTACCTGGAATAAATTATAATAAACGCCTTGTTGCTGCATTAACGTTGCATGATTTCCTTGCTCAACAAGCTTCCCGTGATCAATCACGATGATCTTGTCTGCATGTGTAATCGTCGAAAGTCTATGCGCAATGACAATCGTAGTACGGTCACTCGCTAGACGATCCAATGAATCTTGAATTAATGCTTCACTCTCTAAATCAAGTGCAGACGTCGCTTCATCCAACACTAAAATTGAAGGATTTTTCAAGAATACACGCGCTATCGCCACGCGTTGCTTTTGACCGCCAGACAACTTCACTCCGCGCTCGCCAACTTTTGTGGCATAGCCCTCAGGTAAGCCCATAATAAAGTCATGTGCATTAGCTGCCTTAGCTGCAGCGATTACTTCTTCATCCGATGCCTCTGGGTTCCCCATTAAAATATTTTCCATCACCGAATCACTGAATAAAATATTATCCTGTAGAACAATTCCGATTTGGCTACGTAGTGATTTAATCGTTACATCACGCACGTCCAAGTTATCAATGCGAATCGCACCTTCTGTTGCATCATAGAAGCGTGGCAACAGGCTTACAATTGTAGATTTACCGCCACCGCTCATGCCCACAAATGCAATCGTTTCACCGGGCTCAATCGTAAAGTTAATAGTATCTAAAATCGTATTCCCGTCCGGTGCATATTTAAATGACACTTGATCGAATTGCACTTTCCCTTTGGCTTTCGGCATTTCGATGGCAGTTTCTTTATTTTGCACATCATAGGTTTCGTCCATCAATTCAAACATACGGTCCATCGATGCAATGGATTGCGTTAATGTTGTGGATGAATTGACTAAACGGCGTAGCGGATTATATAGTCGCTCTATATAAGCACTGAAAGCAACAAGCTCCCCGACCGTTACATTACCATTAATTACTTCATAGGCTGCATAACCGATGACTAAAAGTGGTGCGATGTCTGTAATCGTATTTACGACCATCGCAGACTTCGCATTCCATCTAGAATGATTTAGCGCAGCGGATTTAAATTGGCCATTTGCCTCATCAAAGATTTTTTGCTCATGATCCTCTAGTGTAAAACTTTTAATAATGCTCATTCCTGCAACACGCTCATGTAAATAACTTTGAACGCCGGCAAGCGCTTGCGAACGTTTACGCGTTAGATCGCGAAGCTTGGTGAAGAAAAATTTAACGCTGAATGCGTACAATGGTAATGCAATAAGTGCTACTATTGTCAGTTTCACATTTAAATTAAACATAATTATAATCGCAATTATTATAGTCGCCAAATCAAGCCATAAATTCATTAAGCCTGTCATGACGAAGTTTTTCGTTTGCTCTACGTCATTAATCATACGTGAAATAACTTCCCCAGCACGTGTATTTGAATAATACTTCAAGCTTAAACGCTGTAGGTGTCCATAAAGTTCTTTACGAATATCAAATAAAATATTATTACTTAAATTTTGCGCAAAGTATTGGCGATAATATTCAATCGGTGGACGTAACACAAAAAATAGGACTGCAGCACCACCAAGCCACCAAAGTAGCTTCGTTGTTTTTTCAGCATCCGATAAAGCAGTTGCCCCGATAATATCATCTAAAATTACCATCAATAAATATGGTGTAAATAATGGTATGGCGAATTTCATCAAGCCAATTACAATCGTAAGAAATAACTCCCACTTGTACGGCTTAACAAAGCGCATATAGCGTTTAATAACTCCCAAAACGATGTCACTTCCCTCTTATTGGCTAACTCTCAAGTACCCATTATAACGTATTTCGAAATATATTTTATATAATTCTTCTCCTATCTTTCCCATTCATAATCAGATTCGGTATCTTTTTGAATAATCAATAGTTGTAACCTTCCCTCTAACGTAATCATTAACGAAGAAGGATAATTCCATTCTGCATTTATCTATTAATGAAAATCGAGAAGGCCTATTTCAGCAGCTTTTGAGCTAAATGAATAGACCTTTACTAATTAGAAAAAGCCTACCGTGTAAGCGTTTACTTAACCGGCAGGCTTTTCATAGTTACTTAATCCATTACTTCTTCGTTCGCTTGAATTTCTCTATTTAATTCATAACGAGTTGTCCAAACATCAATAAAATCTGCAGCGAATGGGCCTCTTCGCTGCTGAATCCAGCTAATTAATTTCGCTAAATTTCGCTTTAAAATTCGATCGATTTCGTCGGGGTACTGCATTTCCCTACGATGTTCTTCGTATTCATCTTCATCTAGTAACGAATAGGTCATATCAGGAAAAACTTTTACATCTAAATCGTAATCAATGTACTTTATTGACTGATTATCAAACACAAATGGCGAACTCATATTACAGTAGTAATAGACGCCATCCTCACGCAGCATACAAATAATATTAAACCAATGCTCTGCATGAAAATAACATATGGATGGCTCTCTTGTTAGCCAGGTACGTCCATCTGATTCTGTTACTAATGTTCTTTCATTCGCTCCGATTACAATATTTTTCGTTCCTTTTAAAACCATCGTTTCTTGCCAGACACGGTGGATACTACCATTGTGCTTATAGCTATGTATTTGTATCGTTTCGCCCTCAATAGGTAACACCATTCTAAAGCCCACCTTTTCGTCTAAGCTATATTTATGTTTTTTATTGTCTTTTCTATTATAGCAATGGATTCAATAATCGTGTAGTTCGAAATGTACTATTTCATGCTCTATTTTAAGAATTTAGCGAAATTTGCAACCGAATATTCAAGAATTATTGTTCATTTCATTTTTGAACTACATACAATGAATTAAAATCTGGTCATCGAGATGAAAAAAAGCTGCTATTCATTCGCGAAAATGAATAGCAACTTTTTATTTGTTTACGCAATCCTTATTTATTATTATTGCGTTTGCTGAATAAACTTTTAAGTTGGTTTTGATTCTGGTTTTGATTCTGGTTTAGATTCTGATTTTTATTTAATTGTTGACGAAATTCTTGATCTTGACCAAATTCTTCTAGATTGTTTTGTTGATTTTGGTTTTGATTTTGATTTCGGTTTTGGTTTTGATTTCGGTTTTGATTATTATTTAATTGCTGACGGAAATCTTGATCTTGACCAAATTCTTCTTGATTGTTTTGTTGATTTTGGTTTTGATTTTGTTTTTGATTTTGGTTGTTCTTCTTAAACAGGTTGTTGTTGTTGTTGTTGTTGTTATTATTATTTTGTGTCATCAGTAGTTCACCTCCGTACTAATTATTCTGTACGGAGTTGGACTAATTTATGCGCATATTTTATTTTTCATGTAAAGCACTTTTTATTTTTTGCATCGGTACAGCCATTGGTAACTGATTCATTTCGTCAAGATTCGCTGATATAACGTCTTTTGCGACATGTTGAATATCTTGAAGGTCTACTAAAAACGCTTCAATTTGCCATACTAAATGTGAAAACACGTGCTTGAATTTTAAAATTGGCAGCATACCGTCCTCTACTTCTACGTTATATGCTTGCTTAAATTGCTCAAACGCTAGGTGTGCATCCTTTTGCTCGACCATCGGGAACTGCCACATATTAGCGAGTAAGCCTTGTTCTTCTCGTTTTTCCATCAAATAACGACCACGTGAATCAACTGCGACAAAAACTTTATAATAAAGTTCTTTTGTTTTCACTTTTTTCGACTTTACAGGTAACGACGCTGGATCTCCCTCTGCAAAGGCGAGGCAATTTTCACGTACCGGACATAATAAGCATTTCGGCGAGGTTGGCGTACAAATCATAGCTCCTAGTTCCATTAATCCTTGGTTGAACGCAGAAGTGTCATTTTCGTCAATTAACATCATGACGGCTTCTTCAAAGATTTTTTTGGTTTTTGGCAGTGCAATGTCTGCATCAATATTTAGTACACGACTGAGCACACGCATTACGTTCCCATCAACAGCATGCTCCGCTTTCCCATACGCGATACTCAATATCGCACCTGCTGTATAGGGTCCAACACCTTTTAATGTTGAAATTTCCTCGCGCGTGTTTGGAACGGTACTACCGTAATTTTCTACAACTTCCCTTACACCAGCCTGTAAATTCCTTGCACGTGAATAATAACCTAAACCTTCCCACATTTTCAGTAGTTCCTCTTCAGGTGCTTGTGCTAAATTTTCCAGTGTTGGATACTTTGTTGTGAATCGATTGTAATAAGGGATTACTGTATCTACTCGTGTTTGCTGGAGCATTACTTCTGAAACCCATATTTTATATGGATCTGTCGTATGTCTCCAAGGTAGATCTCTTTTCTCTTCTTTGAACCATTCTACTAAATTTGCCTTAAAATGTTCTTTAAATGGATATTCCATAATGAAAATCCTCTACTTTCATTTTATTTCTTCTATCAAAAGGGTATATTATAAAGATAATCCGGTGTAAATAATCCCCTTAAAATTAATATTAATCATACATTCTTACTAAGTAATTTTTTTAATATATCCAGACTGCAATGTTAACTTATAATCTCCATACTCGAAAGGATGGTTAAGATGGATACAGGAACACATTTTGTGATGGGCATTGCTATAGGTGGTTTAGCACTTGCAGACCCTGTCGTTTCAAACCATACAATAACATTTGCAGCAGTGATGGCGGGTACCATTTTAGGTCAACAGGCACCTGATGTTGATACTGTTTTAAAGCTACGTAATAATGCAGTCTACATACGTCATCACAGAGGCATTACTCATTCGATTCCTGCTGTTTTACTTTGGCCGTTAGCAATACTTGGTGTTTTAGCACTTTTAATGCCTGAAGCAAATCTATTCCACGTGTGGCTTTGGACGCAGCTCGCTGTCTTTCTACATGTTTTTGTCGATATTTTTAACGCTTATGGGACCCAAGCATTTCGACCATTATCGCGTAAATGGGTCGCTCTAGGCGTCATAAACACATTCGATTATTTTATTTTCATTGCACATTGTATTGGTATTTTACTATGGTTTTTCGGTGCAAATCCAGTTGTCGTATTTAGCGGCATGTATTTCATTATTGTTCTTTATTACATTGCTCGTTTTGCTTTACAAAAAGCGATCAAAAGAGCCGTACACAATGCATTGCAGGACGAGGAATTTGTCATCGTGGCTCCTACTATTAAATTTTTCTATTGGCGTATTGCAGCAGCTTCTAAAACGCATTATTACGTTGGAAGAGCCTATCGTCGTTCGGTAACGATTCATGATAAATTCGAAATACATCCGCTACCTCATACTGAGCTTGTAGATAAGGCCATGACGGACGCTAATATGCAGTCTTTTCTTTCATTCTCACCGTTGTATCGTTGGGAAATTTCTGAGTTAGAAAACGGATTAACAGAATTACGCTTAATCGATTTACGTTATCGAAGTAATAATCGCTATCCATTTGTGGCGGTAACTCATTTAGATGATGAATTAAATATTGTTAATTCATATACTGGTTGGATTTTCTCCGAAGATAAGCTGCAGAAAAAGTTACAAATCGGTTCGAGTGACTGAGCATAATAAAAATTGCTATTCATTTTTTTACGATGAATAGCAATTTTTTTATTTTTAGCAAAAGTAGCGACTACTGCTTCAAATCGTCACTTTCATCTAATAAACTTGCGTATTTTGGATTACGTCCTGCAAATAAATGCAACTTATCGCCGTAACTTGTAATTAATTGGCGTACTAGGTTTTCTGTATATTCAGCACCACGGAATTCATAACCAGCCTTGGCAGATGTTGATTCATAATCACTCCATAATAGCTCGACCCATGTACGTGCTCTACCTACTGACATTTCTGGATTTTTCACTAATAGTTCTTGTGTTAATTTATCAAGTGATGGTTGCATCTTATTTCCCTACCTTCATCGGTAATAAAATCGAAACAGGTAATGCTTCTTCAAATTTCGATCCACCTAAACGATAGCCCCATGCAAAACGGCCTTTTAATCGTTCTACCACGAAAAATTCACCTGGTGAACCATCAAGTCGGTACATTTCTCCCATTACAATTGAATCTAAATCCACTAAATAAGCTGCCGCCATTAATGCGCGACGTTCATATACCGCAAATTCATTTACAATGCCTAATTGCTCTGCCTTACGAGATTTTTCCTTTAACCTTGCGATTTCTTCACGTAATTCTTGCTCCGTCATTGAAGCGTAGTTGTTTTCCTTCATGTGTCCATTTGCTCCTTTTCTTCAATAAAACGATTAATAACCTCTACAGGAAAGCCCTTCTGATACAAGGCCTGTTTTACTTTCATTTTAAGCTGACTACCTGTTAATTTATTCGCATACTTCGACCAAATCTTCTCACCTTGCTGGTCAAGCATTTGCTGCCATTGTTCATCATCACGCTCGAGCTTAATTTGGTCAAGCACTTCGCTCACGACTGTGAATGAATAGCCCTTTCGCATAAGTAAATCTTGAATTTTCTGCTTTACCTGCGAGGGCGTTTTACGGTCACCTGCACGTACCTGCTTTTCCGCCAAGTCCAGTGCATTTTTCAGCTGATCCTCATGGGTATAACTCCCGAGTACCTGTTCCTGTAAGCCTTTATCAATTCCTTTTTTCACTAAATCCTGTTGAATCGCGCGAGGCCCTTTTTTAGCTGTTCGCTTTTTCGTCTCTAGTAATGCCTTTGAATACGATTCATCATTTAAAAAACCTAATTTTTCAAGCTTACGAATGGCCTCCTGCACAACTGCCTCGCCAAATTCTGCTGTACGCAGCTTTTGCCTAACCTCGTGCTCACTTCGCATTTGAAAGCTTAAGAAACTCAAGCCGCGATTAAATGCTTTCGCAATCTCATCCTCGTAGACAATTTCATCAATTTCTAATTGCTCAAGCCCTTTGCCCTTCGTAAGACCAAATTTTATAAGCGTGCCTTCGTCTACAGCAAAGCTATATTTTTCATCCAAAAATATATTATAACGTTCTTTATTGTTTTTTTGACGTCCAATTTTAGTAATGACCTTCATACATGTCACCCCTCACTTTTTTCTAGTATACAGGATTTCCACCCACGTTTCACGAATGTATAATTAGGAAAGCTTACAACTATAGGAGGTTGTCTATGCGTATTGTCATTGCTGGTGGAACTGGATTACTCGGAAAAAGATTGCAAAAATTATTTACATTAATGCAAGCGGAGGTGCTTGTATTAACAACGAGTGGCGAGGACCGTTTTGAGAATGGGGTTCACTATGTAAAATGGATGCATGGCGAACGTCCGGAACATAAACTTGAAAATGCAGATGCATTTATTAATCTTGCTGGCGTTTCTCTTAACGATGGACGCTGGATAGAAAAGAAAAAGGCTGCTCTTCTTTCTAGTAGAATAAATTCAACGCAGGAAATAATACGGATTATGTCTACTTTAAACCATAAACCAGCTGTATTCATAAATGCGAGTGCTGTTGGGATTTATTCCCCCTCTACTACAGCTGTCTACACCGAAGAAAGTCTAACTGAAGAGAGTGATTTTTTAAGTGAGGTTGTGCATGCTTGGGAGCAAGAGGCTGCTAAAGCAGAGATTTTCGGAATCCGTACTTGCTTCATGCGTTTTGGTGTTTTACTTGAAAGAGATGCTGGCGCACTGCCAATGATGGTATTACCTTATCAGCTTTTTTTCGGTGGAACAATTGGCTCCGGCAAACAATGGGTTCCTTGGATTCATGCTGAGGATGCCGCGCGAGCAATCGCTTTTACTATAGAAACTCCACATTTACGGGGAGCGATTAATGTTGTATCACCGAACACTATTCAGATGAAGCAATTCGGTAAAATAATTGGGCAAGCATTAAATCGACCTCATTTTTTCCCTGTACCTAGCCCACTCTTAAAAGGGCTACTCGGTGAAAAAAGTATTTTAATTTTAGAAGGACAGCATGTTGTACCTGCTAAATTAATTGAATCAGGTTTTACGTATAAATTTCCTTCACTAAAAAACGCAATCCTCGATTTGTATAACTAGTTCAACAACGGGCAACCTATCTTTCAAAAGGAGGTTGCTTTTTATGTGGAAACATCTAATTGGCCTTACTGCATTACTGGCCGTTTTTTTCGTATCAACTTTCGCCTTTGCAAAGGACGAGCTTCATTGGGGCTTTAAACCGAGTAAAAACGGTGAACAGGTTGAAATGGGTGCAACAATTGATCAACTCACAGAACAATACGGCGCAATATATAAAGGAGATCCTTCGAAAAAAATAATTTATTTAACTTTCGATAATGGCTATGAAAACGGCTTTACCGAAAGTATTTTGGATACACTGAAAAAGGAAGAAGTGCCCGCAACATTTTTCATAACAGGCCATTATTTAACGAGCGCCACTGATCTTGTAAAACGAATGATTGCAGATGGACATATTATTGGAAATCACTCGGATAAACATCCCAATATGGCAAGGCTTAACGAGAAACAGTTACTCGAAGAATGGCAAAACTTCGACACTAAGCTCGCACAATTAACTGGTGTCAAACGTACTTATTATGCGCGACCACCTGAAGGGACATATAACGAGCGTGTTTTAAAAGTTGGACAGGATTACCATTATCGTCATATTTTTTGGTCGGTTGCATTCAAGGATTGGGACCGAGATTCTACACTCCCAGCTAAATACGCTTATGATGCACTAATTACGCAATTACATCCCGGCGCAATTATCTTAATGCATACAGTTGCACGGCATAATGCAGAAGCACTGCCACAATTTATTCAGGAAGCAAAAAAGCAGGGCTATACATTCGCTTCCATTGATGACCTTGTCCTTCAGTATGAATTAGAAGATGTTCTATGATTCCCCTTTCTTTCAATTCCACGCCTTGTCAGCTATAATGATTGGATGAACTTAAAAGGACGTGGAATCAATGAGTGAAATTATAATGGAAGTTGGGCAAAAATTCCCACTAACAATTAAAAGACTCGGCATTAACGGTGAGGGCGTAGGTTTTTATAAACGTAACGTCGTGTTTGTTAAAGGCGCATTACCTGGTGAAGAGGTAACAGTAAAATTAACAAACGTACAACCAAAATTTGCTGAGGCAGAACTATTAACAATTCGTAAGGCAAGTGAGTTCCGTCAAGAAGCACCCTGCGCAGTTTACGATCAATGTGGCGGTTGCCAATTACAGCATATGACGTATGATGCCCAGTTAACGAGCAAGCGTGATATCGTTATGCAAGCACTTGAAAAATATTTACCAGCTGCGGCAAAATCTATTGAAGTTCGCCCTACAATCGGTATGGACAACCCTTGGAACTACCGCAATAAATCTTCGTTCCAAGTACGTAAAGAAGGTAAGCGTGTTTATGCAGGCTTATTTGCTGAAGGCACGAATGATTTATTAAACATTAATGACTGCCTAGTACAGCACCCTGTTACGAGCAAAATTACAATAGGTGTTCGTAAAGTTTTACAAAAGCTGAATCTAACAATTTATGATGGTAAAACGTTAAACGGTCTTGTTCGTACTATCGTTGTTCGTACTGGTGTACGGACAGGAGAAACGCAAGTATGTCTAGTAACAACACGTAATGAATTACCTCATAAAGCGGAGTTAATCGAGCGTATTAAACGCATTGACCCATCTATCGTATCTATTACACAAAACGTTAACCGCGAAAAATCATCATTAATTTTTGGCGATGAAACGCATGTACTTGATGGCCATGATGGTATTTTTGAAAAGCTTGGCGAATTCGCATTTGATTTATCAACGCGTGCATTCTTCCAACTTAACCCTGAGCAAACAGTTCTTTTATACGATGAAATTAAAAAAGCTGCTGCGTTAACAGGGAAAGAAAATGTTGTCGACGCCTATTGCGGTGTTGGAACAATTGGTATGTGGTTAGCTGATGGTGCCCGCGAGGTCCGCGGTATGGATAATATTGATGAGGCTATTGACGATGCGAAATATAACGCGCGTAACAATAAAAATTTACAACATGTCCGTTTCTTCCCTGGTACGGCTGAAAAATGGTTAGACCGTTGGAAACGTGAAGATTATAAACCAGATGTAATCTCAGTGGATCCTCCCCGTACAGGTTTAGAGCCAGGATTCATCAAAACTGTGCTTAAATTAAAGCCAAATCGCTTTGTGTATACTTCATGTAATCCATCTACATTAGCGAAGGATTTACAGGAATTATCAAAAGCCTATGATGTTGAATATATTCAACCAGTCGACATGTTCCCTCAAACGGCTCATGTAGAAGCAGTTGCAAAATTAACACTACGTAAATAATTTTTAATCGGTAGTTGCCCCGCGCAACTGCCGATTTTTCATACATAGCATCATTCATTTAGCACAACCTATTGTAAAGGAGGTGTTTGAATGAACGAGCCAAAATTCACAAAAGCAGGCACGAATATTGATGCCGTTAAGTTATTAAACGCCGCTTCAGGACTTTCCTATAACGATGCGAAAGCAAAGCTTGCTCAGGTTTCAGAAGTTCCAAGAATCGACGAAATTCCGCTTCAACCATTAAAGGAAAATTTAGAGGTGGATAGCAATGCCTATAAATTAAATGAAATACCAGATAGCGTCCATTTAGATCCTAATGGCCCAAGGTAATTTGTATCTCCTCCACACACTCTGACATATTTATAGATAAAAGGAGTGATGTGGATGATTTCATGGGAAAATATACACCTGCAGGGACATGATTTTTCAGCAGTAACTGTACGTCTGCCAAAAACGACCTTACTTACCGTTTCAAGTAGCACTGGTTATATTATGTGCGGTGCTTTAGATATTAGCCTCTTAAACGAGCGGCTGGCTGATCGGAAAATTATCGCTGGTCGGGCAGTTGGTGTGAAAACGATTGAAGAACTACTCGATGCCCCGTTAGAGTCTGTAACCATTGAGGCAGCCGCACTTGGTATAACACCGGGTATGCGCGGAGCAGACGCTTTATTGAAAATGAAATAATATTTTCAACTCAGAACAACTCGTGCGCTTTTCGCATGAGTTGTTTTTTCTTTTTAGAAATATCATTAGCCTGAGATTAACTTAACATTAACAAAATCATAAATGCAAAATGATATATTGAACGCAAATTATTCATATTAATAAACAAGGGGGGATTTAGTATTTGAAACTCACAAAAGAAGAAAAATCATGGATAATGTACGATTGTGGTAATTCAGCCTATTCAATGGCTATTACGACTGCTTTATTTCCAATCGTATTTGGCATGTTCGACAATGTAAATAACAGTATGGATCTTGGCTATTTTAACTCACTTGCAAGTATTTTAATCGCAATACTCAGCCCAATTTTGGGGACATTTGCTGACTATAAAGATAAGAAAAAGCGCTACTTTATTTTCTTCGCGATTCTCGGCATCCTTGCCACACTTTCATTCACCTTTATTCCACCATCAAGCGGACAATGGCAACTATTAATCGCTCTTTACGTCTTATCTGCAATTGGCTTTGCTGGTGCTAATATTTTCTATGATTCTTTCCTAGTGGATGTTACAACAGATGAGAGAATGGATAAAGTTTCTACTAGCGGATTTGCATACGGCTATATTACGAGTGTTATCCCATTTGGAATTAGCCTTGTTATCATTGTTTTCATGGGTATGGATCAAGCAATTGGCTATCAAATTGGCTTTATGATTACAGCACTTTGGTGGGGCTTATTTACGATTCCTATGCTACGTGATGTTAGACAGCGCTACTACGTTAAACCAGAACCAAATCCAATTTCAAAAAGCTTCAAACGTTTAGGCTCTACCTTTTCACAAATTAAAAACTATAAAGTCGTGTTTATTTTCTTAATCGCGTACTTCTTCTATATCGATGGTGTTGATACGATCATTAAAATGGTCGTGCCTTACGCTACAAGTGTTTTAGGTAGTGATACATTCAATACCTTCACCTTACTTGGGATTTTATTAGTCATTCAAATTATCGCTTTCCCGTGTGCCTTAATGTACGGTACATTGGCGAAGAAATATTCAGCAAGCAAGATGATCGTCGTTGGTATTTTAACTTATATCATTGTGTGTATTGCAGCATTCTTCATCTCGGAAATGTGGCATATTTTTGTGCTTGGTGTTTTAATCGCTTCTGCACAAGGCGGGATTCAAGCTTTAAGTAGATCGTATTATGGCAAAATTATTCCGAAAGATCGTTCAAATGAATTTTTCGGCTTCTATAATATATTTGGTAAATTTGCCGCGATTATCGGGCCATTTGTGATGGCTTTAACAACGACACTAACTGGCGAACCACGATATAGTATTTTATCTATTATTCCATTATTCATTATTGGGCTAATCGTATTTTTATTAATACCCAAAGAAACTGGCTTAAAAACGAAAACAGTTGGGTGATCACATGAATTCAAAAGAAAACTATTTAATCGTACTTTCCTACGATGCATTTTCGCAAGACAATTGGGAACATGCTTGCAAGCAGCCCAATTTAGCAAAACTCATTGAAAATGGAGCTTCCACAACAAATTTAAAAAGTGTTTATCCAACATTAACTTATGTGATTCATAGCTCATACGTAACAGGGCTTTATCCCAAAAACCACGGGGTTCATCATAACAATCCTTTCCAACCTTTCGAGCCGGAGAAGGATCAAGCTTGGCACTGGTTCCGAAATGATATTCAAGGTGACACTATATACGAGGCTGCTCGAAGACATGGCTTAATAACAGCAGGGATTTTATGGCCCGTTACAGGGAAAGCAAAGATTCATTACAACATCCCTGAAATACGTGCAATAAAAAATGAAAATCAGGCGTTGAAAATACTTAAAAATGGTAGCCCCTTGTTTAGCATTAGCATGGAGTTAAAATACGGCAAAGTTCGCAAAGGCATTACGCAACCCTACTTAGATGATTTCATCACAAAAGTAACGGTCGAAACGATTAAAAAGAAAAAGCCGAATTTAATGCTCGTTCATTTAATTGACTTGGACGATTCAAAACATTTATATGGCACCAAGGACCCTTATATCGAAACCGTTATCGAACGCATGGATGGTCGCATTGGAGAAATTATTCAAGCAGTAGAAGATGCGGGCATCCTTAAGCAAACAACCTTTATAATTGTAGGCGATCATAGTCAGCTCGACGTGCAATATATGGTGCATCTAAATCACCTCTTAAAAGAACATGGCCTTATTTACAAGGAAAATGGTGAGATGAAGTGGAAAGCTTACTTGCAAAGTGCGGGTGGTGCAGCTTATTTACATGCGAAAGATAAAGCTTCTGAGCAGCAAGCAGTCGAACTCTTGAAACAAGCATTAGCGAATAATCAATATGGTATTGAGGCCATATATGACCGCACACAGTTAGATGAACTACACGCTAATCAAGACTTCAGCTATATGTTAGAGGCGAAAATAGGCTACGCATTTGATGATGCTTACGACAAAGACATCATCGTTGATTTACAAGCACAAGGTAAAAAGTATGCAACACATGGCTATAATCCAAATAAGCCTGGTTACACAAGTAATCTCATCGTATCTGGTCCAGAAATTATTAACGGATTAGAGCTTACCGATGTTGAAGTTATCGATATCGCGCCAACTATAGCGCGTATCTTGAACATAGAATTTAACGCTTGCGATGGCCGCGAATTAAGTGAGATGTTTAAATAACACACAATCGAGTAGGAGGGAGTGATTAACTCCCGACCTCTCACACCACCGTACATACGGATCCGTATACGGCGGTTCAATTAAGATGAATAACGCAAAGTTTCGTAACGAACTTGCAGACTTTTCAGCCCTTGGCTTTCCCAA
>JAZLIT010000256.1:0-19427 GCA_045617525.1 Solibacillus sp.
CATAATTGGCAGTTAATAAATCTACAGCTGGCAGTTGGTGAACTTGAATTACTTCATGTGTGATTTCCCTTTGCTTTAACAAACGCCCAATGACTTGCTCAATTCCAGTTAACCGCGATTGTACACTGTACCCACCGTTTATTATAATTGCTTTTGTCATCGATCATTCTCCTAAACGTGCTCCACCGCATAGCGTGATGGCACGGGCTTCAAGCCTAAATTTTCTCGTAATGTATTTCCTTCATATTCTGTGCGGAATACACCACGGCTCTGTAATTCTGGAATGACTAAATCCACAAAGTCTGTGAAGCCTCCCGGAAAATAAGGTGGCATTAAGTTGAAGCCGTCTGCTGCTTCCTTTTCAACCCACTCAATTAATTGATCTGCAATTTGCGCCGGTGAACCGAAAATAATTCGGTGGCCACGTGAACCTGCAATACGCAAATATAATTCACGAATTGTTAAATTTTCACGTTCGGCTAATTCAAGTATTAACTGCTGACGGCTGAGATTACCATTTGTCGGTGGAATCTCTTTTGGCAAAGGACCATCCAAATCATGATTGGATAAATCGACGCCTAAATAATCCGCTAAAAAATCGAGGCCAATTTCAGGTGTAATTAATCCTTGAAGCTCCTCATATTTCGCACGAGCAAGCTCTTCCGTTTCAGCAACATATACAGAAACCCCTGGCATAATCTTGATATCCTCCGCGTCACGACCAGCTGCTACGGCTTTATCTTTTAATTTTTTATAAAAGGCTTGTGCAGCATCAAGTGTTTGCTGTGCAGTGAAAATGACATCCCCTTGTTTTGCTGCTAGCGTCGTTCCCGATTCAGAAGAGCCCGCTTGAACAAGAACCGGGTGCCCCTGTGGTGGACGAGATGAATTCAGTGGACCACGCACGGCATAATACGGACCTTTATGATTCAGTGTGTGAAGCTTGCCTTGCGCAATGTATTCACCTGTCGCTTTATTGCGCACCAACGCATCATCATCATAGCTATCCCACAAGCCTTTAACTACTTCCACAAATTCATCCGCACGATCATATCGCAATGAATGATCAAGATGTTTTTCCTGTGTAAAGTTACTCGCCTCTGCTTCATAATAAGACGTCACAATATTCCACGCTGCACGCCCTTTGCTTAAATGATCAAGAGAAGAAAACTTTCGCGCAATGTGAAATGGCTCATTATACGTTGTAGAAGCTGTTGCCGTTAATCCGATGTTTTTCGTCACCGTAGATAGCACGCTTAATAATGAGAGCGGCTCAAAACGTATTTGTTCTGCAGGGTGTGAAAGCTCATTAAATGATAATCCATCACTTAAAAACAGCATATCTAACTTGCCTTCTTCTGCTTTTATTGCTACCTCTTTAAAAAAATCGACATTTTCACTTGCGTCAGCCTGTGCATCTGGATGACGCCAAGAAGCGATGTGGTGCCCTGTGCCCATTAAAAATAGTCCGAGCTTCATTTGTTTTTTTGTCATCGATTGTCTCTCCCTACACTACTTGTTTCGCACGTTCCGCTAAAATTTGATTCACAAGTGGAATTACCTTCTCGCCAACTTCTTTGATAACTTCTAAATGAGGGAAGCCTCTTAGCAACACTTTATCGAACCCTAAGTCCACAAATTCAACAATGCGTTCTGCAACTTGCTGTGGTGTACCGACAAGCGAAATTGAATTACCTGATAAAACTTGCGTTAAGCCCGCCCATATATTTGGTGCAATGACAAAGTTATTATCCTTTGATTCCATCATTAACTGATGTAAACGTCCAACCCCAACCGCGCCATTATTTAGCGTATTATTATGCTTTGCTTCTAACACGGCAGGATCTACTTGGCTAATAATTTTATTCGCATTTTCAAACGCTTCTTCCTCT
This sequence comes from Solibacillus sp., assembly GCA_045617525.1. Taxonomy (GTDB): domain Bacteria; phylum Bacillota; class Bacilli; order Bacillales_A; family Planococcaceae; genus JAZLIT01. The sequence continues at coordinate 1,893 of JAZLIT010000256.1, forward strand.
GTATCTCCTAATACAACTTGGAACGAAATACTATAAGAAAGATCGCGGTTTTTTTCCTGCGCTAATTTCACAACCGATGCCAGTTCTTCGCCAGACAACTCTAACGTCTCACCCCAAAGCATGTAAACATCTGCCAAATCTGTCGCGACTTCCTTAGCAATTGGTGATGAACCTCCGAAGTATATCGGTGGTGTTTCTTTTAATGGTAAAGGAAGATATGCCCCTTTTAACGTATAAAATTCACCGTTATAATCAAATGTTTCACCTGCGAATAAGCGTTTTAAAATCTCGATGTATTCACGTGTACGCTTGTAGCGATCTGAATGCGATAAAAAATCCCCATCATTTTCTAATTCCTTTGGCGCGCCACCTGTTACCACATTTACAAGCACACGATTTTTCGTCCAATAATTAATAGATGCGTATTGCTTCGCTAATTGTGTTGGTGCAGTTGAGCCTGGTCGCACAGCAAATAAAAATTTGATTTTTTCCGTATTTGCTGCTAAGTGAGTTGCCGCAACAAGCGAATCTACACAGCTACCACCAATCGGTAGTAATAAAGTCGAGAAGCCCGCCTTTTCTGCTGCCTGTGCAATTTCAGTTATATACTCCACTGATGGCTCACGATCTGAATCAAAGCCAGTACCAGACCATGTTTGGGTATTTTTTGCCGTTGATGGCTGTCCGATATATTCACTATCCCCCGAGGTTGGGGCCATTGTAATAAACTCGATTTTTGTCATTCTTTCGTCCTCCTTATTTAACAATTGGATTACTTGGTACAACTTGTTCCGCTGGTAAATCGCCAGAAATCTGAATCGTGTTCGCTCTAATGGCTTGAACGATTTGCGCAAACGAAACGTTTCTCTCGATTTGGTAAAATGCAATTTGCTCTTCCTGCGCTTTTTTATAAGATAGCTCGCAGAATGTTTCTGGAGGTGCAATGAATGTTGTTGCTCCAAGCTCAATCGCTTTTTTAAGCGTTGCCCCGCGACGTCCTTCTGTTAAATCAAGCGCAGGATTCCGATAATCATCTACTGTTTGATCGTCATTAATAATACGTAAAATAGTTCCTTCCACAATCGGTGTTACAATACCCTCATCATTTACTAAAACGGCAATTGCCATTATAAACCCTCCTTATTTTGTGATTGCTACTGCAAGCGCGGCTTTTTCTAACGCCTGAGCGATATCATTTTTAATATCTTCAATATCTTCTAAACCAATTGATAATCGAATTAACCCTGGTGTTACCCCACTGGCGAATTGCTGTTCTTCCGTTAAACGAGAATGTGATGTACTTGCTGGATGTATTACAAGTGACTTCGAATCGCCAACATTTGCAACGTGACTTAAAAGTTCAACGTTATTAATAAATGTTTTCGCAGCCTCTAGACCACCTTTAATACCGAAGCTAAAAATGGATCCTGCCCCTTTCGCTAAATACTTCTCAACTAGCTTTTGCTGATTGTTTTCAGGCAACGAAGGATAATTCACCCACTCCACTAATTCATGCTCTGCCAAATATGTAGCTACAGCCTCTGCATTTTTCACATGCTGGCGAACACGCACTGATAACGATTCCAGCCCTTGAATAAATAACCATGCATTAAATGGCGATAATGTTGCGCCAAAATCATGACCAAGTTCAAAACGTGCCTTTGTGATGAAAGCTTTTGCTCCAGCCACCTCCACAAATGAGCGATTATCAATTAATTCATTAGGCTCCACAAATGTTGGGAAACGATATGCCTTCCAATCAAACTTGCCACTATCAATAATGGCACCACCTAGTGACGTCCCATGCCCACCAATAAATTTCGTTGTCGAATGCACGACTATATCTGCACCGAACTCAATCGGCTTCGATAAGTAAGGTGTTGCAAATGTGTTATCCACTACAAGTGGCACGTCATGGCGATGCGCTACTGTAGCAAGCCCCTCAATATCTGCAATTTGAAGGCTCGGATTACCAATCGTTTCTGTGAAAACAGCTCGTGTTTTTTCGTTAATTGCTGCTTCCACCTCATCGAAATTCGTGCCATCCACAAATCGAACCGTTACCCCAAATCGAGGCAATGTTTTTGAAAACAACGTATAGGTTCCACCGTAAAGTGCATTCGTGGCAACAATCTCTTCGCCTGCCTGCGCTAAAGTTAACACCGCTAGTAAGATTGCTGCCTGCCCAGAAGCAACTGCAAACCCTCCAACACCGCCTTCTAGCGCAGCTAAACGCTCTTCAAAAACTGCATTTGTGGGATTGGCATTACGGGAATATAAATAACCATTTCCTTGTAATTTAAATAGACTCGCAGCATGTTCTGTATCATCAAATAAATAAGACGTTGTTTGATAAAGTGGAACCGCACGTGAACGTGTAACTGGGTCAACCGATTGTCCGCTATGTAATGCAAGTGTTTCGAAATTAAAATTAGTCATAATAAATCTCCATTCAATCTACTATTTTTTGTACGTTACTTAAAAGTTGCTCTTCCGTTAACTCCCCTTTTACAACATGAACAACCTCTCCATCTTTAATAAAAAGCGTTGTCGGTAGTGCAATTATTTGATATTGATCCTTCATTACGCCATCCCGATCAAGTAACACGGGGAAGCTTAACTCGAACTTTGATAAAAATTGATTTACAAGCTTAGTTGGTTCTTCAACATTTATCACGTATAATTCAATCCCATTTCCCTGTAGATGTGGATAGCTAGCTTCAAAAGCTGGCATTTCACGCTCACATGGCGGACAATATGTTGCCCAAAAGTTGACAATTATACTACCTTCAAGTTTGAGCGTAGTTTTCTCACCTGATGTAGTCATTAGAGAATAGGCATCCACACTTACCCCACCGTTTTTTCGCTCTATAATAATTGATAGCGTGGCATAAAATAATGTCCCTATGAGCACAGCGATAATTGAAACTTGAGCCATTTTTTTCACTTCAATGTCACCCCAACCTGTGGCATTTCATGGGTATTTTCATACGACACATGCGAAATGATAATGTAAGTACCTGGAAAATCAAAGCTCGTTTCAATACTGTAAAGTCCTTCTCCAGCATTCGTCGGTGTAACAACGCCGATTGAATGACCATTTGGATGAATGAATTCAAAATCAATTTCAACACCGTCTTCCACTAATTCGCCGTTATACAGCACCGTAGCGCTAAATATAATCGGCTCAAATGCTTCAACTGTCGTTTTATCTGATTCTAAGCCTACTTGTAACCCTTCATTCGAAGATGCGCTACAACCGACTAGTAGCAGCACCGACAATAGAATGATTCGAATCAATTGCTATCTGCCTTTAAATTTGTCCAAAATAGTAGGCGTCTCTTTAATTTTTCAAACGCAATCATTATGCTTACAATTATGATACTGTTAAAAATAATGCCGGCTAACACATAATGATATTGAGAAAAGTCGCTATAGTACTGAATGAAAAAGCCCATTCCTGACTTCGCACCAAACATTTCTGCAATCGTTAATATTAAAAATGCCATCCCAAGTGAAGTCCCTGCCCCACTTAAAATATGCGGTGCACTTGCTGGAAGCACGACTTTGAATAAAAAAGTTGTCCCTTTTAGGCCGAGTGATTTCGCATTATCTAAATAATGCTTTTCAATTAGTAGAACACCCTGAATCGTCCCTAAAAATACTGGCCAAAACGAGCCTATAAAAATTAGTGAAATTGACGCTGTTTGAAACGTCGGCATTAATGCAATGGCATACGGAATAAATAGTGTAGGTGGAATCGGGCTTAATGCATGAAAATAAGGCATTAAGATATCTCGTGTTCTTTTATTTAACCCAATAAATAACCCACCAACAATTCCGGTCAATATAGCTCCAAAAAATCCTGGCACTAATAACTTCATTGAGCTCCATACACCACCCATTAGTTCACCAAATTTAGCGAAAAACGACTCCACGACATAGTGTGGCTGTGGAAATATCACCGGATTAATCCATGGAGCGAATTTTGTGAAAACTGCCCAAAGAATAATAATAACTATTCCTATTAAAATAGTAAGATTATAGCGTTTAAAAAATGCGAGCATCAACTATCACTTCCTACCTAAATGTTCTGCTCGTTAAAGCGAACTAATTGTTTTGTGTAATAACTGTCGTCTGGATTCTGGTCGATTAACTCCTGTAGAGCGCGTTCATAAAGATCAATATTTACATATTCGTTAATATCAATATCTTCTACGTTTTCAACATAGCCGATTTCCTTCATTTGCTCCCACATTGTTAAGACTTTTTCTTTACTTGGGTCAGATGAGTAATTTGAATGTTCATCATTAACGAGTGTTTTGATAATCTTCTCATCAACCTTCATGTATTCTTTAGCCGCTTTTACAGCAACATTAGGTTCCTCAATTTTTATACGTTCTGCCCGAATTAATGCTTTCAAGAAACGTTTATACGCTTCACCATCTTCGTTTGCTAATAGCTCTGTACGTGTTACTACGCGACAGCAAACATGGTCCTCTTGTAAATCGTTACTCCATGAAACCGCTGCTAAATTCATATCAAGTGCCTGTGCATAATACGCATTTGAAGAAACAGCAACATCTACCTTGCCAGAAGCAACAGCCTCTAATAGCATACTCCCTGTTTTAAACTCAATAATTTCAAGGTCGTTTTCCCAATCAATACCCGCTTTATCTAAAGCAGCACGGAATACGATATCAGAGGTAAAAATTCGGATTGTTCCTACTTTTTTTCCTTTGTAATCTTCTAAAGAAGTATATTTACCTGCATTTTCTTGTTTCGTCAAAATTGGGTGTCCGCCTTCTAAATGCCCCCCAATAATCTTAAAGTCAGATCCATTTGCAATGAAGGTTAACGGTCCAGCTGTGCCAAACGATACGCCAATATCAACTTTTCCAGCCTGTAAAGCATTTAAACCGTCCGCTGAATTTGCAAAGCCTACTCGATTTACCTTTAATCCCTCTTCATCAAAATAGCCCTCTTGTTGAGCAATATCAACAAGTGTTCCTCCTGAAGATTGACTTAGGCCAACTGTTAGTTCATATTGACCGTCATCATTCTTTTTCGAACCCTCTTGATTATCTCCACATGCGACAAGTAATCCTACAGATACTAGCAATGCCAGCAACAAACGCCCCTGTTTTAACAAGTTCATTTTCCTCCTTCTAAATTCCCGCTCCATCAGAAATGTCTGATTTAAAGCTATTTAATATTTGAGTATTCATTTCATTAAGTATCGATTCTCGAAACAATCGAAATTCCGCACTTTCAAAAAGCTTTTGACGATCCCTTACTGTTCTTTTAAACGGAACATCAATACTTCTTGTAACTGCGCCTTCTTTGCCTGGAGCAAAAATGATAATACGATCCGCTAAATAAATCGCTTCATCTACATCGTGCGTTACAAATACGATTGTTCGATTTTGCTCTGCACTTATTTGAACAAGTAAATCCTGTAGTTGAATACGTGTAACCGGATCTAATGCTCCAAAAGGTTCATCCATAAGTAATAAATCCGAACCGTAAGACAAGGCACGTGCAATAGCTGCTCGCTGCTTCATCCCCCCAGACATTTGACCAGGATATTTTTTAATCGCATGACCTAGATTAACGAGTGTTAAATACTCTTCTGCAAGTTGAGCAAGCTCTTTTTTAGTTAGCTTTTTATTACGTTGCTTCAAAGCAAGCATGACATTCGACTGTGCAGTTAACCACGGGAATAGCGAATAATCTTGGAACACAACACCACAATCAGGATGAGTTGTTTTAACAGAATTACCATTAATGCGTATGTCACCTTCTACAAAACTCTCTAAGCCAGCAATAAGGCGTAAAAATGTACTTTTCCCACATCCAGAAGGACCCATAAATACTAAAAACTCTCCTTCTTTAACTTCAAGCTGAATGTCATTTAAAATTTTAATCGATTCATAGTTGAAATGAATATTTTCCGCTACAATTTTCGACTTTCGTACTTCGTTCTTAATAACTTTTCCAACAAGTTCTCCCGGCTTTGGAAGCTCGTGATCCAAAAGTTGAACCATTTACTCACCCCTCATTTATTCATCCGCTAAATATTTTTTGCCTAATTGTTGTATAGCTGTATCAACGGGAACATGTAGTGTCATTGTTCGAAGATTGCGCCAATAACGGTCAAAGCTATATTTACTTGCAGTTGCACGACTTCCCATTACTTCAAAAATGCGCGATGTAATATCTAATCCTGTTTGTGTTGTAATAATTTTCGCTACCTGCAAAGCATAATTTAATTGTTTAAGATGCTCTGGCGTAATGCTATTGGGCTGTTCCCATAATTGCTGAAGTAGCTGATCGGCCTTAGCAACCACTAAATTTGCAGCTTCAAGTTGAACATAAAATGTCCCGTAGTGATGCTGAATAATTGGATCCTCTATCGCTGAAACCTGAAAGGCATCGCGTGGTCTCGTTTGCTCTCGCGTATAGCGTAATGCATTTTCTAAGGCACCTTCTGTAATACCTAAATACAAATGATTTAACACAAACGAAGCTATATTAAGACGAAGCTTTGAAAATTCACTGTGATTAAAGCCACGTTCTAACACTTGGTCTTGCGTAACTTCAACATTTTCAAAAATAATTGTTCCACTATCCGTTTGACGTTGACCCATATTATCCCAATCCCCTTTTACAAATATACCTATTTGTTTAGTAGGGATTACAGCCAACAAAAGCTCTTCTTGCCCATCTACAAGTGCCGAAACGAGTAATCGATCAGAATCTACACTGCCCGAACAAAATGTTTTAACGCCATTTAAAAGGTATCCAGAAGTTGTTTTGTCTGCCTTTAGTTTAACTTCAACTGGATTAAATGCATTTCCCCAAAAATAATTATTTTGAGCAGTTTCACGATAGAAATACTCTTTTTGTGCTTCTGTACCGCATAAATGGGGAGTGACTAAATTAATAAAATGATAACCAAATACATGGGCTAGTGAGCTATCTACACGAGCAAACTCACGTACTACTTGAAAAAAGTCATGCCAATTACCGCCTAAACCACCATATTCACTAGGAATTAAAAGCTTTAACAGCCCACTTTCTCGAATTAAATCACGCTCCAACTTAGGATTGCCTCCTGCCTTATCACGTGCTACTGCTGTCGCAGCAAACTGTACAGCCAGATCTTGTGCGATTTCTTTAATATTTGCAACGGCTGTCACTAGACACACTCCTTTGATATAAAAAGAATTTTCTGTAAATTTTCTAATCTTAATTTGTAATATTACACAGTCCGAGTCGCAATGTCAACGATTAATTTAAATAATTCTTACCTGTTTAGTTGGTTATTGGATTTCATTCTTTATTTATAGTTAAAATTAACTAAGACTTTGTAGAAACTACTGAGGATTTATTTAGAAATTTCCAAAAAAAGTTTTGGTCACTCCAAACAAAAAAATCAGCCCTCCTCTTACAAATGATGGACTGAATTCTATATTATTCTTAATAGCCAACCAACCAACAATGCTACATATGCAAGAGTTTTACTTACATTTAGTAAATATTTTAACTTTGACTAATTAGATTCGAATTTTGACTAATACGGTCACAAATTTGACTAAAAATTTCTGGAACCTCAGAAACCTCTCCTCGTAGATCGGTTGCCCAAATTTTACCCTAGTAGAAATCGAAATACAAAAAAAAAAAAAAGAAATCCTTATAGCATGGATTTCCTTTCATTTATAATTTTAAAACCAGTGTGTACTCATCAATGCAAGCAACCCGATAGGTCCCCCAATTAGAAGGCCAATATAAAAATAAGGGTTTCCTTTTTTGCTATTTTCTACTTTTCTTCGACTCATGCGGATCCCTCCTGCGTGTTCTTTAGTATTATTATCGTACAACACGGAGTGCAAAATTGACTACATTTACGCATTAATTTCTACAATTTTATCGTTAATTGTGTCCATTTTATTAACAACCCACTTTGATTAATACCCTAAACCTTGTGTAAAAAAGATACCATTGTCCTCCGAAAAATCGGCAAGAACCGACTAAGATTGAAAAAGGATAAACTTCGCATAAAACTCTTAGTTGCTGTTACTACATCTGTTCTGAAATCCCACTGAAAATAGAGCGTATCCTTCTTCTAGCAGTCATCAAAAAAATATCGCATTCGTTAAAGTTTTTCACTAATATTCCAGAAACCAGTACCCTTTTTCTACTTGACCGGAATATTCGCAACATAAAACAGGAGATTTTTGTGATTATAACGCAAACTTAAACATAATATTGTTACTATGCTTTAGATTCTTGTACTTCGAGCATTAATTTCATTACTATTACAAATTCAGGACGTTCTGTTACATGTTTGATAATCCCCTGACACATTACTATGTTACGATATTATTCGTGAGTAACTAAAAGGAGATTAAAATTCAATGTTTAATATTTCACCCATTATTATTGCGGCAACAATTAGTACATCAGCATTATTTCCAGGGATAACTTCTATTGTAAATGAAGAAAATAAAGAAGTTCCTTCTATAAAAGTCGATCAATCTAAAGAAGGCTACGAAGAAGATTTCACAATTCACTTCGATTTACCGCCGATTAATGAAAATACTGGTTTACCTGTAGTAATGACAGCTTTAGTTGAAGAGCCAACTTTCGTAGATGATGCTGGCATGTATACAGTTCAAATAGACGATACATTATCGACAATTTCAACAAAATTTGAGTTGGAATTAGCAACAGTAAAAGATTGGAATAATTTACAGGGCGACCTGATAGTTGTTGGGCAAAAGCTTTCTGTAGATGGACAGGTTGAGCCAACTGCATCACAAATTCAGCAGGAGAAATCTGCTAATTTTGAGCCAACATCTTATTCTGAATCAACTACGCCATCATCTTCTGCGAATGATGTTATTTCAATTGCAAATCAATATTTAGGCGTGCCATACGTATTTGGTGGTACAACACCAAATGGCTTTGATTGTTCAGGCTATATATCTTATGTATTTAAAAAGGCTGGAATATTAGATACAAATTACAATTCATCTGGCCTTTATGCAATTTCAGAAAAAGTCTCTACCCCTCAAGTTGGTGATTTAGTGTTTTTCAGTGGTACTTATAAAAAAGGCATATCGCATGTAGGTATTTATATTGGCGATAATAAAATGATCAACGCAAGTGGTTCGAAAGTTCAAATCACTAATATTCATGACCCATACTGGAAGCAATATTTCACAGGCTTCGGTCGAATTTAATTTAAAAAGGGAGAATCTGAAGTTAACTCTCAGATTCTCCCTTTTTGTTTTTTAAATCTGCTCTAATTGACCGTCCTAGATAACCCTCTTGACACAAAAACTCCTACGACGGCTACAACAATTAAAATCGCCATCGTGGCCTCATAACTAATTTGTAAACTGATAATTACAGCTGCAGCTGTAGAGCCAATATAACGGAATGTCGAATAAATGCCCGAAGCAACACCTGACATCTCCTTTGCAACCGACTCTAAAGATGCCGCTTGCATAGAAGGAACACCTAGTCCCGAGCCAATGCCACCTACAAATATAATCAGTAAGGCAACCATAAAGTACTGACTAGTTGGAAGTGTAAAATACATACCTAGCGCTAAAGCCGAACAAATAAATGACAGCCTTATAGTGACACCTTTTCCTAACTTACTCTCTAAATTTCCACCCAACCAAGAAGCAATTGAAATCGCAATTGAAAACACAAATAGTAAAATACCTATAGACCCTATCGAATAACTAGCATCTCTAGCTAACACTAATGGCATGATTAATAACGTACAATACATAATAGAATTATTTAGTAAAATGGATAGATTCGCACTCGTAAAGTTAGCATTCTTAAACAAAGTAAAATCAATTAATGGATGTTCAAAATTCATCTCTCGATACACAAAAAGAAGCACCGCGATTACAAAAACAAGCCATAGCCAAATATTCGTATACCATTCATTTGTCACAATGAGTACTAGCGTAGTTAAAAAGAGTCCTAATAAAAGCGAACCTTGTATATCTAACCGCGATTGATTTTTACGTTCAATCGTTGGTAAAAACCTGACGGCAATGATGAATGAAACAATCGTTAATGGAACGTTAATCCAAAAAGTAGATTGCCAGCCCCATACACTAATGAGAACTGCCCCAATAAGTGGCCCAATTGCTGCGCCCATGGACATTGCAACACCGAACAGTCCAAAGGCTTTCGTCAATTTTTCCTTTGGTGTAATAAAACGAATAATTGCCGTACCATTTGGCGTGATTAATGCGCCACCGATTGCCTGAACAGCTCTACCGACAATTAAAACAGGTAAATTTGGTGCGTAAATACAAACAATCGATGCAAAGAAAAATAACAGTAAACCGAGTAAAAACATTTTTCGATTACCGTAAAGATCCCCTAGCTTTCCTGCAAGTGGTTGCGTGACCGTCATGATTATTAAATAAATGGTCACAATCCAAGATACATGCGCTAAATTTGTTTGCAGCGAACCCATTATATCGGATAAACCAATCGTAATCATCGTTGAATTAACAGGGACTAAAAAGGCCCCTGTAAGAATAGCAAGAAAAGGTAGATGTTGTTTATTTAGCGCCAATGTAGACGACTCCGCTTGTTCCATCTACTGTTACAATATCCCCATCTTTTAACATTTGAGTTGCCACTTTTGTGCCTAAAACAGCAGGTAGTTTATATTCACGAGCAACCGTTCCAGCATGTGAAAGAATCCCACCTGCATCCGTAATTACAGCACCTGCGATTGAAAACAGTACAGTCCAAGGTGGAAGTGTTGTTTTACATACGAGTACATCGCCTTTTTGAACTTTTGAGAAATCACTTTGATCACGCACTACTTTTACCATTCCTTGATGTATCCCTTTTGAAGCAGCATAGCCTTTGAAGCTTTGCTCTTCTTCATTTACTTCTGCGGCCTTTGTGCCAAAAATACGTTCAATTACTGGTGCTGCTGCTTCTTGTGGTGGTGTACCATAGTTTGCAGGAATTTCTTTCTTAGCATTCGCTTCAAGTTCAGCTTTGCGCTCAATGATTTTAGCTGTTGTGTCAATCGGATTGCCCACTAACGCCACTAATTCATCCAGATATAGATGGAAGACATCCTCTTTCACTTCAATCGCTTTTACTTCCGCTAGTAATGCTCCTACTTCTAGTAATAACATACGTGCTTTTGCAGGTAACATCGCATCGATATAGAAATGGTGGTCTTCATCAACACCCCAATAAGCTAATGCCCATTCATGTATTTGTATGAAATTAGCCTTCGCTTCACTTTCAGGATACTTCTCTAGAAGTGCAGTAACTTTTTCTTCACGCTCTGCAACTACAAGTGCAAATTCTGCATCAAAATCAAAGTCTTTCTTCGCGTACTCAGCAATTACTTCTAGCACATATGAAGGATTCTCCACCCAAGTTTCATCCGAAAACTCATGTGAATTGGCAATGCGCCAGCCATAAACATTTAGAACCTCTTGAACGTTTACTAGGAATTCTTGCCCTTTTGTCGAAGCTTTTAGCGGCTCTACTAATTCTGTATTTGCTGTTTCATTAAATACTTGTAGTAGTGCAGCTGAATCTTTAACAATCTTCGCTAAATCCCAAACTGCGCGGTCTGTTTCAAGTGATTTATTCATTACACCTTCCACAAAATCGTACACAATTGTTGTATTTTCATCGCCAGTTAATTGCTTATAAGCATCTTCTAACGCTAAACCGATTGAACCACGAGGCATCACTACTTCAAAGTGAATTTCCCATGCGCGTTTATAAAACTCGAATAACTCAATTAGAATATCGCTAGCCTGAGCTAATGTGAATCCTTCTGTACGATAGTTATCCATTTTTGCAAACTGTGGTTGTAGCTCATTATTCATATAATTCCAGAAGCGTTCACTTAAAGTAGAGAACCTTGCCCCTTCAGTCGCCATGTTTTCTTCGATACGTTTTAAAATATCGCCTGAATATGGAACTGTATTTTGGTAATAATAAGAATCAGAGATTTTAATATGGAATTGGTGGATTGGTAGCTTTAATGTTTCATAAGCTTTTTTCGTGCCTTCTGTAACGGCTGGTGCCATATAAGAAGCAAATAATGGTGTTAACGTTCCCGGTAAATGTAGTTCGTCTAAGAACCAAAATCCATTTTGTTTATCCTCTTCATTAAGTAGTAATTCATTTCGGAAATTTTGTGCATTAAACATATTGTGGTCTCCTTTTAATTTTAAGCTGTAATAGGTCTTGATTGAAGAATATACGTTTTACCGTCTTTAATCGCAAACTCGATATCGACTGGGAAAGAGTAATATTCTTCTAAAATTTGAGTAATAGACTCTAAAGCTAAAATGCTTTCGTCATCCATACAAAAGGCTTCGCTTTCTGCTGCCGTCGTTTCCATTTCAATAATTGTGTTATTAAATGGCAGAATTTTGACTTCCTTGAGACCCAAATCCTTAATAATTTCTTTTGTTTGCTTATGTACGATGAACGTGTCTGGTGTAACGATTCCTGAAACAATTGATTCACCTAAGCCATAACTAGCATTAATGATAATTTCGTCTGTACTTTCTGTAATCGGATTCAAGCTGAAAATAACGCCTGCTACATCTGCATATACCATTTGTTGAATTAAAATTCCCATTGGAAAATCCTCTAATGAAATATCTTTTTGTGCAGCATAATCCCGAACATGTTCTGAAAATACAGAGGCCCAGCATTGTTTAACCGCATCAAGTAATTGCGCAGTATCACGGACATTTAAAATCGTATCGTATTGACCAGCAAATGAAGCATCCTCTAAATCTTCTGCTGAAGAGGATGATCTTACGGCTACAGCTAATTCTTGATCGCCTGTGTCTTCCTTTAATTTCATGTAAGAAGAAAGTAGCTCACGCTCAACTTCTTCTGGTATCGGCGCTTTCAAAAACAGTTCCATAAAATCCTCATGATTTATATGGCTATGTAAAGAGTTGGCTGTCATGAATTTATTTAAAGCATCAGCTTTTAGAATAAATCCATTAGGAATTGTAACTCCCTCATTAATAATTTTTGCTAAGTACAGTGCTTTCGACCCTACTTGTAGTATTGATTCTTTGTTAGCTTCTCTTAGGAAAACTGTAAACACGAAAAACAAACCCCTTTCTCTATTTAAACAATGGTAATAGTGCAATTATTGTATAAAATAACTATTTATCTATTAAACGTTAATTTTATCCACTATGCAAACAACTTAAATAAAAATCACCTCAAATAAATGCCAGCCAAATTGGTTATTTTCTGTCTGAAGTAGCTGATTACCTCGTACTATCCAATAGTTCGGTAATTTCATTTTTCTTAATTCTTATTATATTCCGAACTTTGATATTTGTCTTACTGTAAAAAGAGGCACTACACTTCATACTTAATTTGGTATTTTATTAAGGTATAGGTGTTTATATATCGGACATTTTAAGAAACCTATGCGAAATATAGCGATTCAATTGCTTATACTTCGTTTTTTTACTAAAATTGTAGAAGATAACTAAAATTTAAAGGAGGATAACAACATGAAGAAGTATACATTATTCCTTCTTATTGTATTATTAGCGGGCTGTAGCAATAGCAATGGTGAACCGAAGCCATCACAATTTACAGCAGATGAGGCGGTTTCATTTGAAATTGTCGCTTATGAAGGAAAAATTGCACCGGTTTATGCTCAGCTTGTACCCCATATTGCCTATGCAGAAACAGAGGCACAGCTTGAATTATTAAAGGGACGCTTTGCTATGACACAGCTTGAAGTGGACATTACGGATTCAATCGTACTATTTGTGGTGACGTATTCGGATACATGTGGTATTGCGATGGATGGCGTATACAATCATAACGGCTTACTTTCTGCCCAGCTGATGGATGTTACAGGTGAAGCATGTAAAAAAGAGCCCGTGCCACACACATTTGTATTGAAAGTTCCACAGGCGGATTATGAAAAAGTTCAATTATTTAACGGGAATATTATGAAGTCTTCGATGGATATTAAATAACAGCAAATGAAAACGCAAACCTAGATGAAAATGGGTTTGCGTTTTTTCGTTGATTTTAGCAACTATAGCTTTAGACTATGAGTATTTTCCTGTGTGCCTAAACTTTTATTTTGAAACGTATTCTTCAACATATTCTTCGTAATCTAATACTTCAATAGCATTTGACCAATGTAAGACAGTTCCAACAAAATCCTTAATATCTAAACCTTGCATCATCAGTATTAACAGTTCCAGTTGCATTTTCAATAAATGTTACTGTATAACCTCTATCGAATGCTGTTATAGCAGTGAACATACAACAGAATTCAGTATTAAAGCCTGTAATAAAAAGGTGTTTTATACCCAGTTTTTCTAATGTACTAGGAAGTTCTGTATTATAAAATGAACTTGGCGTTTTTTTATCGATTACATAGTCTGCATAGTCTTTTAATGAATTATGTAATTCAGAACCAACAGAATGCTTGTACAATCCACTATCTTCTTCGTCGTCTAAATGCCTCATAAAGATTACTGGCATATTAGTATCTTTGAAATCCTTAATTATACTCTCCATTAATGAAAGTTCCTCTTTAAAATCTCCCAAATTAACAATACCATTTTGTACATCTATGACTAAAAGTGCTTTCATAATTACCACTCCTCTTTTGTAATAAGTTAATAATTCTAAAGTAAATTCACTAGCACCAAAATAACACCTATTGCAAGCATCACAACATCAATTAAATAGCGCTTAAACTGGTTTGTTGCAGTTAGCCATTGCTGCTCAGATACTTGGATAATCGTAAAGATTGCCTCTTGCTGAATATGACGTATTACAGATTTTAGCCAACTTTGCAAAATAAAATAAACGAGAATAAATACGAGTAGATCTACCCACCATACTGCAAAAATATATATTGAAAGCTGTAAACCTAAAATTTGCAAATAACCCATACGATATTTTTTATGACGAAGCATCGTTTTAAACAGTAAATCTGTCACTGGACTAGCTACTATCTGCCTTTTATAAAAGAAACGAGGTCGTTTTCGCTTTGTATGAACTGGTGCCATCGAACTCAACTCACGGCTCATCATGAAAATAAGTGACTGCAAGCTGTAATATTGTTGCTGATCCATTACAAGTTGCTTTTCAAAAGCGCGAATGGATTTTACATACTTTCTAACATATTGCCAAATACCAACAGCTAGTAACAGCGAATATACAAGCAAACTCCAATTACTAGTAACGTTCAAAAATAGCCAAGTCAACATAAGTACACTCGCAAATTGCCCAATAAAATGCATGAACTTCGTCTTAAACGATAACAGCGTATTCACCACAAATGAAATCAACACAACTACAATTAACTGAAATGGTTGCCAACTATTCAGCCCATATAAATGAATCCAAATTGGCATCATTAGGGAAATAATAAAGGCGGCCATTGTCGCTTTTATACTTAATGAATAAACAAGAGCACCGGCTTTTAACCGCCTATAATTTCTACTTTGCACGAAAAACAATTTATCTGCTCTTTCCGTAAATGTACGAATGCTACCCATGCTTAAAATCGTAATAACGCCAAATACAAGTACTCCTAAGGGCAAATGCACGAGGAGCCCAAAGCTATTTTTTAGTAGCGTTTCTTTATACAGAAAGCTTAAAAATAAGCCTGTCGGAATGACAAGGTAGAACCATGTTGTCCAATCCGCAATACTACGCCATAATTTCAACTTAAAGCGCCCCTGCTTTCGAATTCGCTCAATGGTCACCTTCATGTATCTGCTCCTCAATCACTTCATCGAATAATTGTAATAATGATACATCCCGACCATCCTGTAATTGCTGCAGCGTGCCCTGCTTTAACAGTCGCCCTTCATGTAATAACACGAAAGAATCGCATATTTTTTCCGCAGTATCAAGTGCATGTGTCGACATTAAAATCGCCGCACCTTTTTCCTTATATGCAGTTAATAATGTCAATAATTTTCGCATCGCTTGCGGATCTAGCCCCATAAATGGCTCATCCACTATGTAGAATTCATAAATTGGCGTAAAGGCTAATATGAGCATCACTTTTTGCTGCATGCCCTTCGAAAAATGCGTTGGATAATCATGATAGTTCTGTGATAAACGAAAAACCTTGCAAAGCTCCTTCGCTCTTGCAGTAAGCATTGCTTCGTCCTGTCCAACTGTTTTAATAAGAAACTTGATATGCTCCCAAAGTGTGAAATGCTCATATAAAATTGGTCGCTCTGGCACATAGCCATAAGCAGGAATGTTCAATTCCCCTTCGCAATATGGAATCGTGCCCATAATCGCTTGAATCGTCGTACTTTTCCCAGCACCATTTGCACCGATTAAACCGACTAAATTCCCCTTAGGAATAGCAAACTGAATATTTTCAATTACTCGCTCTTGCTCCGAGTAGCCTGCACATTTTATATTAAATTCTACCATATTATCAATCCTTTCCCACTTATTCATACGAGTAAGTTGTTGAAAAGTTTCAAAGGTAGAAGATGTAGCATTAAATTATTCTTCTATTTATTAAATTGAATCAACGAAAGCCAAAAACGCATCCTCTTCCTCAATAAAAGGGAAGTGATTACTTTCTTTAAAGCTTATAAATTTGGCATTCGGCATTAGTGACGCTGCCTCTACCCCAAAATCATGTGGACATTGCGCGTCATATACACCTGCATAGATATGCGTAGATACCTCAATTTTATGTAAGTTTGGTCTTAAATCAAAGCGTGGCAATTCCTCATATGAATAGTAATCTAATCGCGCGGACATTGTCTTACCACTATTCGGCCGATTAATCATTTCTTCATATGCAGCTTCTTTATGTATAGACATCATTGTCCATTCCTTATTTGCAGCGCGGCGTTCTTCAATTGTTCGCTCAGGCTCACGTAGTAACTGAATAATTTCCTTAATTCGTTTATTATGGCCATTTTCTGCACAATAAATGGAGCCTGGATGATTCATATATTCATTTGAAGCACATAGTCCACCCACAATTAGCTGATGTAAACTCGCTCCCGCTTGTATCGCATAGTTCAAACCAAGCATTCCACCAGTTGAATGCCCAGCAAAGCCCCATTTACTAAAATCTAATGCAACACGAATCGCCTCTAAATCCTTAATGGACTCAGCCATACTGTACTTGTCATCACCTATTCCAGCTGTTGAATTACCGCAGCCCGCTAAATTCACAAGATACACCGTATATTTTTGTGTAAAACTATTCGCAAATAAGTTTCCATTTTCATTGTAAACACTGTATAAAGTGAAACTTCAATTAGTGGGGGTTTTGACGCGCAGGACGTGCTAATGCCGATGTTGTCACATCTAAGTCAATTTTTTTGTCGGCTTCATCCCCCACTGATTGTTAGTCTTCACCAATCGGGCTTTTACGGGCAGTTGATGTAGTCCTTGCTTCTTGTTCGTCCTAAGCCCTACTGTGGGATTCTTACTGCCCGTTAATGCGGGATAAAT
>JAZLIT010000257.1:0-15499 GCA_045617525.1 Solibacillus sp.
TACGAGGTCTGTTAATTGTGGGCGAGGTGTTTTCGCGGCATAGCTGTGAATTGTATCATCATTATCCATTAAAACGTCACGTGATTCAGCGCGATTCATTGTGCGCAGCTCATTTAAAATCGTATTACGCACGAAAATATATGCATACGGCGCAAATTCATCTTCATTGCCTGTGAATTTTTCATGCGCCTTCCAAAGTCCCTCCATTCCAATTTGATGATAATGCTCTTGATTTTTATAAATTCGGCACTTGTAAATAGCAATTGAAATTAGTTCTTTATGTTTTTCATATACTTGAGTAAATTGATCCATGATTTTTTCATCCTTTTGAAGCCATGCATGAACTTTTTTAGTTTAGGTACCATCTTCATTATAGTCAAAATATGGTATTTCATCAAATCGCGTTTCGACTAAATTCGGGGTAAATCAACGTTTTTTGCAAGCAAAAATGATATTTCCGTAAAAAATTATTTTAAGAAATATATTAAAATTGCAAATTCTATACTTAAAAATATGCTCAAATTCCAATTCCCCTCTAAAAAGTGCCAATACACTCGTTTACAAACCCTTATTTCAAGGTATAAACTGGAAGGAAGGAGGAGATTGAATGCGCAAGTTCACTCGATTAAATTTCATCATCTTCATGCTCCTCGCAATGGTCGTGATACAGCCTAAATCGCTGCACGCACAATCCTTACCACTGGACCCCATTGTGAGCCAACACCTTGATCAAAATGGCGATATTGGCATCACCATTCGCGACTATGATTCAGGTGAAATTGTTTACTCACTAAACGGCGATATCCCACGTAGTACAGCATCCGGTATGAAACTTTTAACAGGCGCTGCTGCACTTCAAATTCTCGGAAAAGATTACCGCTTCAAGACGCAAATGTATTATGACGGCACAATTAAAAATAGCGTACTAAACGGCAATATCTACATTGTTGGCAGTGGTGACCCAACAATGAGATACAACGATTACAGTACACTAGCCTGGCAGTTAAAACATATAGGTATTAAAAAAATCAATGGGTACATATTTGGCGACGACACAAAATTCACAGGTGATAGCAAGTCCCCTGGTGTAGTACGTACCGAAGCGCATCATGCCTATGCCGCACGTACATCAGCAATTACAATGGCACCTAATTTAACATTTAATACAGGCTCGATTAAGGTCGTAGTAAGAGGGAGTAAGATAGACGCAATCCCTACCGTATCAGCGGAGCCTACATTTGCTGGCATGACGGTTAAAAACAATGCCGTGACAGGAGAAATAGGCAGCGCCAATTCGCTTTCAATCTCGCGTAAGGACGGAGCCAACGAAATTATTATAAGTGGAAGTATACCTGCAGGCAGTAAGACCGCCAAGCTAATCTCCATGCGAAATCCAACCATAAATACGCTACACGCGTTTACCGAAGCCATTCGCGCGCACGGAATCAAGTTCACACATCAAGATGTCGTGGCTGTTAGAAACGTGCCAGAAAGTGCAACGTTAATCGCGGAGAGAAAATCACTAACACTAGGCGAGCTTTACCCATCATTTATGAAGCTCAGCAACAATCAAATTGCCGATATTTTAGCGAAAACTATTGGCTATGAAGTGTACGGCATCGGCAGCCTCAATGCAGGAATCGCCGGCATAAAAGACTATGGTAATAATACACTCGGCCTCAATATGGACAATTGGACAATCTTAGACGGCTCTGGCCTCTCTCGCAACAACAAAGCCTCATCCAATGAATTAAGCCAGCTAATGATTAATGTCCGCGCTGAAAAAAATTACCCACTCTTTTTCAAGGGCCTATCCATCGCCGGGAATCCATCAAAAATTATTGGCGGCTCACTTAATAAGCGATTCACATCTCAAGAATTAAGAAATCATGTCATCGCAAAAACTGGCTATATCCATGGTGTGCACACGTTAACCGGAATTGTGAAAGGTAATACGAGTCAGAATCACTATGTATTTTCGATAATGACGGAGAATTATTCAGGATCAATTAAAGGGATAGATGCAGTATTAGAAGCAATTATTAGGTATTTCTAGATTTAAAGGGGATATGTGACTCCCTACTTTTAGAGCGTGATATATCTCGCACAGAGAATTTACTATCAAAGAAATCCCATGTAAGTTTTTGCTTACATGGGATTTCTACTATTATATTAGCTTAATAAGACTTCAATATTACGTGTGAGTTTCTACTATTTTCTTCACTTAGTAAGCGCTCCAGGCTAAAACCTGCCCCTAATACAACTCCGTTAATATGTAACCGTCAAGTCAAAATGAACATTTTTTGCTCATTAAGATCAACACTTTTTATCATTGAAATATCTTTTGCTGATGCTTCAATCGATGACGTTCGTTGTTCATGTGAATCACCTCCACACGATGTAACAGGCAATCTAATATAGCTGTCATCATCCCCTGATTCCCCACTAACTCTGTCCATTCTTCTGGACTTCTATTTGATGTTAAAAATCTGAATTATGCAGCCGCTTTAATTGATTTGTGATTTATGTGTAAATCCCTCTGTTTTTAACAGGTGAATCAATTCGCCCATTGTTACGAAGTAGACTTGAAAGCCTTTTTGAATCGCTTCTATACCTAATCCAACTGCGAGTAAGGTTTTCCCAGCACCAGGTGAGCCTAATTGTTTGTGTGCCTGGTACCGTTTTAAACAGATTCAACATATACCACAGGATAAAATGTTTGCCAGCCATCTTCAATTGAATTCAACATCAATTTCAAATCAATTCCATCTATAGTCACCTTAAATAGTTTCTGTACCTGGCACCGTTTTTAGGGCTTCTTGTTCTATAAAGTAACATAGGTATTCAGTTGTTTGTTGTGTTGGGAGTTTGAAGTACGTCGGGAGCTGTGCTGTGTCCAAAAAGGCATATGGGGATTTTAGATTTAATTTATAATATTGATAGCTGCTGTAGGGATAGTCCTCGATGTTAGCTACCATTGGCGTTTTCGTTTCAATTGGGTTTCGGTGAATGTAGCGACTTACTTCGAGTAATCCCTTTGTTGAATTGACCTCTTCTGAAAAATAACGTTTTTCATAAAGGTGTCCATCCCCTTTCCTTTCCGTATCCAAATTTGTCTAGTTTCCCATTTGATATCTTCCAATCGAATATTGAGTAATTCGCTTATCCGAGTCCCCGTTGCAAAAAGGGTTTCGACAATCGCTCGATCTCTTATATCTTGCCGCGTTAGTTCTTGTAACAGCACTAATTGACGCTTTGTTAAATACTTCGGAAGACGATCGTCAAGTTTAGGCGTTTGAATGGAATCTGTCGGATTCTTCTTTACAAAGTTTTCTTCCATACAATAGTGATAAAACGACTTGAGGGCAGTTAGTTTTAATTGAATACTTTTTGGTTTAAGCCCTCGTTCTTCTAAGGATGCTAACCACGCTCTTATATCCGTTGCTTTGACAAAGTTATATTCTTTTTTCCCATAAGAAAAAAACTGATTTAATGCGATCTTATAACAGCGGGTTGTTTCTACACTAAACCGCATAAAGTTATCGTTAAAAAATGCTGTAATTGTTTTTTGCGTCACTAATCATCACCCCATTATATTTTGATAGGCTAGTATCATGTCTTCCGTAGGAATTCGTGCATAAACACGTGTTGTATTTAAGTCTGTATGCCCCATTTCTTCAGCTATAAATTGGATATCTGCACCTTTTGCCAATAAATTCGTCACAAAAGTATGACGACAACAGTGTGGATGTAAGGGGGAAGGAAGCTCCGCTAGCTTACCTAACTTTTTTATTATTTCGTAAATTCCATTTTGACCTAGAGGGTGTCCCCAACGATTAAGGAATAGGGGGTCGGTTTGAACATACTCCCTTGTTCCTAAATAGTCTTTTAAAATGAACGCACAATCTATTGAAAAATGAACCGTTCGAATCTTATTCCCTTTCCCCTTAACTTTGGCCGTTCTTTTTTCTATATTGATATCTTTAATCGTTAATTGCGCTACTTCTGCTCTTCTGCAACCAGATGAAAAAAGGAAAAGTACAACCCCGCGGTCACGAAGTGATAACTGCTCGGCTACCATTTTTACCTTTGCATATTCTTGTTCATTCAAATATTTCGGAAGGGATTTCGGTATCTTTGGTCTCCATCGTTTTTTTATTACCATCTCACTCATGTAATCTTCCATTAAACAAAATTTAAAGAAAGATGAAAGTGTTGCTAATACGAGGTTCATTGTCTTTTCTTTTTTGTTGACTGCATAACTTTGTAGCCATTTAAAGACATCATCTGAATGGAGCTGCTCTAGCGAAATGGGACAGTCCCTTAAAAACCCTCCTAATATTGCTTTATATTTCGTAATTGTTGCTTCTGCCTTATTCGATAGTTTTAAATTGAGTAAGTACTCGTTTAGTATATTTCGCGTTTCTAATCGGATTTCAGTATCCGTACTTATCCAATACTTTTTAATATGACTCACTAATCAACCACCTTTCTTAATAGATTAATATTATTCTTACCTATGTTTCTATTATTTATTCAGTTCATATTAAAATTTTTATCCAAACTTGTTATTAACATGAATTATTTATAGTAGTTTAAAGTTTTAAGATTTTTATGAGATTTTTCGTATTGAGGAAAATTTGTACGGAGTAGACCCCTTTATTAGAGAAGTTTGGGAAAAGATATTGAGAGAAAAACCATTTTTGGGCAGACTTCGCCCTTGGTGCGAGTTCGGTTTTTTAAAGGACTATTTAGTTAAACTTTAATTGTTGTATCCTGGTCATGACATCCCAAAAGAAAAGGGTGTAAAAAAGCTCGACGACAATTTGAAATGGAGAGAACTCCCAGATTTCACTAGTTTACTAGCTACTTTAATCAGATGTGTACGAATTGTTTGAATAGTTTGTGTGCCTGGCACTAAACTTAAGACGTGTACGAATTATTTGAATAGTTTGTGTGCCTGGCACCCAAAACTATTGGCCAAACCTAGATCCTGCAGACAAACGAAAAAGAAGCCCCATGCAAGATTTCTCTCACATGGGACTCCACCACACAACCACTCAATTCATCTTCATAAATCGCAGTGAATCATGTGAATATTCATGTACCTGGTACCGAATATTTTATTACCTATTTCTTATTTTGTTACGTTTACAGTAAATGTAGCTGAAACGTTTCCAGCAGCATCTGTTACTGTAATAACGATGGCATTAGCACCAGAAGCAAGTTTAGTAATATCAATTGGTAATGTAGCTTTAGCAGCAGCAGCAGTTACATCAGTTACAGTTTTTAGAGCATTAGCTCCACCAACTGTAGCAGTTACTTTAGCGCCATTTTCAGCATTTACAACGATATTGAAATCTGCTGTTTGAGTAGTTCCCTCTTTATCAGCAGTACCGTCTTCTGTTGCAGCAACAGGAGCAAGATTATCATGAGTAATTGTTACAGCTATTGCAGCTGATTCTGCAACTCCATTAGTTTCAGTCACAAGGTATTTATTTACGGCATTTGGAGCTAAAGTGACAGTAGAAGAATATGCACTAGCTGATGCAGTATGTGTTTGATCAAGAGTATCACCAGCATCAAGTAAGCCATCACCGTTAACATCTTTGTACACTTTAATTGTATTTCCAGTTGTAGCAGCACCTACGATTGCTAATGTTGCTAATTTAGTAATTACATTTGTTCCAGAAGTTACAGTAAGACCTGTTGGAGTAACTCCAGTGTTATTACCTGTTTGGTATGTTGTAGATGCTTCCGCAAGGTTACCGTTATTATCTTGAATGTATTTAGCATCATCTTTAACAGCTACAGAGAAATCACTAGTAAGTGTTTGACCGATTAAAGTGATAACAAGATTTGATCCTGATACTGCTGTAGTATAGTTTACTCCAGCTGTTAATGTACCATTTGATTTAGAAAGATCTTTAACTACTAAGTCATTTGCATATAATTCTGCAAGACTACCTGTATTTTTAAGAGCTTCGCTAAATGGAAGTGTAATTGTGTTATTAGCTAATACTAGAGAAGTATTTTCAGCTACAACGGTAACTGGAGCTACTTCATCATACGCTGCAAAAGCAGTTTTTGGAGTTACAGCATTACCTGCAACAGTCTTGATTCCGTTACCTTCGTTTACAGCTACACTTACACCAGAAGTACCTGTGTTAGCATTAGTTGTAAGAGTTACAACATTAGTTCCGTTAGAAACTGCTGAAGTAATTGTTACACCAGTAGGAGCTCCACTTAAAGTGAAATCAGAAGCAGAAACAGTACCAATTGGTTGATCAAATTTAACTTTAATAGTTTTACGATCTGTTTGCACTGCAAAACTTGAACCGTAGTCATCAGTATCATATGCAACTACCGATGCATCTTTTTGAACAACTGGCTTAGGAACAGTGTAACCTTCTAAGATATTACCTGCAGCATCTTTAACACCAGTTACTGTGATACTTTGAACACTACCAAAGTTAAGTGCACTAGTGATAGTGTCAGCTGTTGGGAATGAAACATCCGTAGTTCCGATTTGTTTAGGGAATACTAAAAGAACAGCTTTTCCATCTTGTACTGGGCGAACTTCAACGTCTGCAGGAAGAGTTCTTAAGCTAGCAACACCAGCACCAGCATAACCATCTGTATCAAGGCTGATTAAGTAGTTTGCAGGGTTTGAAATAGATGCTAGATCCATTTTTTCACTAAATGTAATAACTACTGATCTTGTAGCATTCGAAGCTGAGATACCTTGAATTGTTGGATTACCAGTATCACCAACAGTAAATGTTGTGTTGTAATCTAACATTGTGTTCATAAGAGCAGTTTTGTCTTGAACACCAGATACTTTAAGGTTATAAGTACCAGCAGCAGTTAATGCGCTATAAGTACTAACTTTAAAAGTTTTGTTAGTAGTATCTGTAGCTGTAGCTGCTTTTACAGGAACTACTTTCCCATCTTTATCAGTAAGTGTGAAGTACTTTTTGTCTCCAGCAGTTACTGCTTTATCAAACTTAACAGTGATGTCAGTTTTGTTTGTAGCAAGTTTAACGTCTGTAACCGTTGGTCTAGTTTGATCAACTGTAGCAGTGATTTTCACTTCTTTAGTTGAGTTTACGTTAGAAGAATAATCACTTACGCTATCGATGTATAATGTTGTTTCATAAGCTGGAAGTGGGTTATTGCTGAAATCAGCAACTAATTTAGTTCCGCCAGAAACTGTTACAGTTTTAGCGTACTTCTTAGTAGTACCTGATAACCAGTAAACATCAGTAGCAGTTACTGTTTCAGGATCGATATCTTCGTTAAAAGTAATTGTAGCTTTTTCTAATGTTGCTGTAGCTTCAACTACTTTTGGACCTTCTTTATCTTCAACTACAGTGAAATCATTTGTAGCTGTAAGAGACTTAAGGTTAGCATAATCTTCAACTAGAGAAGTTGAAAGTTTGTGATCCCCAACAGATAAAATAGATGCATCGTATGGCTTAAGAATAACTACATTACCAGTTACTGTTGCAGATCCAAAGAATGATTTTTCATCTAGTTTAAAGTTAGAAGATGTTACGTTTTTAACAGGTTCAGAGAATGTAACTCTAACCGCTTTGTTACCTAATGACTTAACAGAAGAAACTGTTGGTAAAACATTGTCAAGTGGTGAGAAAGCAATATCTTTTTGATTCAATACTTTGTCCCCAGCTTTAACGTTAGAAACTGAAACTTTGTATGCTTTTTGGTTTTCCATTACAACGCCAGTGTCAAGAGTTAGAGTTACTGTTTTGCCATCTTCAGACAATGCAGCAGATTGAATAGCTCCAGCTGTTGTTGAATAGTTTTCTTCGTTTTGTGCAGTAGCTGCATCAACTGTACCGTCGAAAGTTACAGTAACTTCTTTAAGGTTAGTAGCAGTTACAGATTCAACTTTTGTTGCAGTAGTTGTTGCTTTGTCAGCAACTGTTTCACGTGCTTCTTCAACTAGTGTACGGTGAGCAAATACTGCACCTTGTTCACGAGTTAAAGTATCAGAACCACCGAATTTAGTACCACCTAGACCAAGTACGATACCTTGGCTTGCTAAGATTTGTACGTGTGTAGTAGCCCACTCAGAAACGTCAGTGAATGCTGCCACTTCTTTAGTTTCATCTAATTCGATTTCGAATGCTTCAACAACCATTTTCGCGAATTGCTCACGAGTGATTTTGCCGTCAGCACGGAAAGTACCGTCTTCAAAACCAGTAATGATATCTTTGTTGTGAGCTACGATAGCAGCGATGTAAGCGTCAGACCAGTGACCTTTTGCATCAGCGAAAGTAGATGAAGCTGTTGGATCAACTGTTAAATCTAAAGTTAGAGCAAGAATTTTTGCAGCTTGACCACGAGTTAACTCACCTTGAGGGATGAAGTTACCAGCCTCGTCGCCTTCAAGTACTTCTTTAGTAACTAGGAAATCTACTGCTTTTGCAGCCCAGTCACTGATTTTTGAAGCGTCCTTGAATTCTGTTGAAGCCGAAGCCGATGCTACTGGTACGATTGCCGATGCTACTAAAGCAGCTGTTGCAGCAGTCGCTACGAATTTACGACCTTTAATTGTTTTTGCCATTTGGAAAATTCCTCCTATTTTTTTCTTTTCAAGTTACCCCTCTTACTCTTCCTGGCTATAAACCCTTTTGAGCAGGATTCATGTATGTATCGTTATAGCCCATCCAATTAAGAAAGCTAAGCAAAAGAAAATTTATAATTTAACCCACGTAAAATAGATAATTAATTACCATTTTAGTAGATTAAAGTACTTACTAACAAACTATACCATTGAGTTTTATAAATTTCAAGACTAATCAAGGAATTTATTCGCATGTTAAACGAATCAAAAAACTATTACTTTTTTATCATACGATAAAGTAACTAATGAAAGATGCTCATATAAACGACAAAAATTGTAAAGATACTCGTAAATAACCAAAAAATATTCAAAAAAATTTCTTAACTTTCTGTCAAATAAAACATCGTATTTGAGTTTCTTCTATAAAGATATGAATTTATTAAGCCTTTCCCGGTGTGCTTGAGTTGATTGAAAAGTTCCTTTTATCAAATAAGTAGCAGGTATTACCTCTAAAATTACATTTATACTCTATATTTTTATGTTAATCTTTGTTAGTTTAGTAAATAGAACAATTAAATGGGGGTTTTTCACTTATGAGGTATTTACTTCTTACATTTACCTTTTTATTATTAACATTTCAAACTTTTTCGAGTGCTCATGCATCCGCAGAAAACATTGCAGACCATTGGGCATATGAAACGCTGAGGTATTCGGTTGATAATGGCATCCTTAAGGGGGATGAGCACAACAACCTAAATCCAGATAAAACAATTACGCGAGCAGAATATGCTGCAACCCTTGTCCGTGCATTAAAATTAACTATGGACCCGGCAAATGTCACTTCTTCTTTCCCTGATGTTAAGAAGGATGACTGGTTTTACAATGAGGTATCGATTGCCAATACATATAAGCTAATTAAAGGCGATGATAAAGGGTACTTTAACCCGCAAAAAAACATTAGCCGCGAAGAAATGGCCGTTATCCTAAAACGTGCAGTTGATCATTACGGCTATCCAACAGTAGCAACAGACTTAACCTTCAAAGACAAGGCGAAAATTTCGAGCTGGGCTGTTAGTGATGTGAGCAACATCCTATCACTGAACTTAATGAAGGGCCAAGACGGAGATCTATTTGCACCGCTTGCTTCTTCTACACGTGCTGAGGCTGCAACAGTTATCCACCGCTTACTTGTATTAGAGCCGGTAGAGCAAGAAGAGCCCGCTAAACCCGAAGAACCAGTTGAGCCTGAAAAGCCGGCTGAGCAGCCAAGCCAGACTGGCAAAGAAATCCTTAAAGTAACGTACAACTTTAACTATGCTGAAGTATTGAAAAAACAAGCAGAGGCAGCACCAAAAGTAGATGGCCAAGGTCTATTTACTGCAAGTGAAGCCATCGTTTCCTACTATTTAAATCCTGGCACTTACAATGAAGTAAGTCCTGTTTTCTATCAATTCTTAAAGTTAGATAGCCCTGTTGCCAATTTAACGGCCGAACTTCTTAACACGAACACCTTAAGTAATAAAGGTATTCTTAGCAATACCGGCGAACACTTTATTACAGCTGGGGCTGCTAACAACTTAAATGAATTTTACCTCCTTTCACACGCACTACATGAAACGAATAATGGTAAGTCTGAACTTTCTACAGGCATTGAAGTGGGAATTGATGAAAATAGTACACCAACAATGGTGACCGAAGAAAATCGCGCATTACTCACTGAAATTAAAACGACGTATAATGTATACGGCGTCGGCGCAAAAGATTCTGCCCCACTAAAATTGGGCTCTGAATATGCATATGCAGAAAAGTGGTTTAGTATTCCTGAGGCTATCATAGGTGGCGCTAAATTTATCGGCTTAAATTATGTGAACGCAGGGCAAAACACACTTTATAAAATGAAGTGGAACCCTGATCGTCCAGCCACACATCAGTATGCAACACATGTGCAGTGGGCTGAAATTCAAGCGAAGAAAATTGCCGATATTTATATCCAATCAGGTGCAGATAAAACAACGGCTTCTATTTTCGAAGTACCTTCTTATTTAGCTCAACTAGAAGCAACAGCACTCCCTGCCGTAGTGGATCGCTATGCAGTAAACACTACACATGTAAATGTCGGTAAAACGGGGAAAGCAATTGTAAACGCATTAAATATGCGCACATACCCGAACACAAACGACCCGGCATCTGTCATCTCAAAACTTGCTGAAGGTACCCCGTTCACTATCATTGGTGAAAACAGCGGCTGGTATAAGGTCGATGTGAATGGTGTAATAGGTTGGCTAATTGGCGAATACGTAACACTCGATGAAGAAATAGTAATCGCCTCAGTAAAATAACATGTAAATTCCATCATAAAGCCTCGAGCACACTTGCTCGGGGCTTTATTTTTTACACAGTATCCAATGCTTTTATGGTATGATATTGCAATAAAAAGGTTACTAAAAATGGCTTTTATTTTAACAATGACGCGTTACCTTTTTGGTGTTTCTTCTTATTAATAAGGTTTTTTTAGAATAGATGACTTACATGTGCGCGACGCCCTGTCATACACGCCCCTCCCTAATGAAGAAAATTAATAGCCAATACTTTTACTAGTAGCTAAAAAAGAAAGGTTTGAAAATCAAATGAATAAAGTAACAATTATGGGCGTGCCCTTTTTAAATATCGACCAACAGGGGTTTGTGTCCCTCATCCAACAGCGTCTTGCGGATCAGGAAAAAACATTCGTCATTACAGCAAACCCGGAGATCGTCATGCAGGCGAATGAAAATCCAGATTTAATGAAATATGTTCATAAAGCTTCCTATATAGTTGCTGATGGAATAGGCGTTGTAAAAGCCGCGAAAATTTTAGGTAGCGAACTTCCTGGTCGTGTAACGGGCTACGATACTATGATTGCCCTATTTAAAACGGGGATTCCTTATAAAATTTATTTACTAGGGGCGCAAGAGGAAACGCTAGCGCTAACAATCCAAAACATTTATCGCGATTACCCGCATATTGAAATTGTCGGGCAGCATAATGGGTTCTTTGATTGGGACAATAATTTAATTGCTGATGACATGCTTGCAGTGCAGCCTGATCTAGTGTTTTTAGCACTTGGGGTTCCGCGCCAAGAGAAATGGATTTATGAGCATATTGAGCAATTTTCGCATGGTGTGTTTATCGGTGTTGGTGGTTCGTTTGACGTAATCGCTGGAACGGTGAAACGCGCGCCGAAGATTTGGCAGAAGATGAATTTAGAGTGGTTATACCGATTGCTTAACCAGCCTTCACGCTTTATGCGCATGCTTTCTTTACCGAAGTTTGCATTAAAGATCTTTGCGATGAAGCTTAAAGGACAGGTATTGAAATAATGAGTCAGTCTACATTTGTGAAGAGCACAATGATTCTGACCGTTGCGATGCTGCTGTCGAAAATTTTAGGCAGTATTTTCCGTATTCCCCTGCAAAATATTGCGGGCGATGAGGTGCTCGGGATTTTCAGCCTCGTCTACCCTGTTTATATGGTGGCGCTCTACCTTTCTGTCGCGGGCATTCCGCTTGCGATTTCGAAGCTGATTGCGGAGGCCAATACTTTAGGCGAGCCACATAAGATTCATAAAATTTATGTAACATCTAGTATTTTGGCGATATGCTTTGGGGTGCTGAGCTTCGGGATTTTATTTGGGTTCTCGCATCAAATTGCAGACCTACTTGGCGGACCGTCGACGCGCTATGCGTTGATCGTTGTGGCGATGACGTTACTCGTGGCTCCGTATATGGCGGTGTACCGTGGCTTTTTCCAAGGCTTTGGGGATATGCAGCCGACTGCGGTGTCTCAAGTTATCGAACAGCTCGTGCGTGCAACTTTAATTCTAGTCATTGCGTTTATTCTAGTGAAGCTAGATTATTCAAATGAACTAATTACTGGTGGCGTTATGCTTGGGTCGATTATCGGGGCTCTTGCTTCGCTCGTGTACTTGCGTATGAAGTATCGCCGTTCGGATAAAAAAGCGGTGCGTACGGACAAGTATGTGGCGCGCGATTTTAATGGCTATAGCAAAACAATTTTGAGAATCTCGATTCCAATTGCGATTGGCTCGGTGACAATGGCGCTGTTTAATTTTGTGGATTCATTTACTGTTACATATGGCTTGCGTAGTGCAGGCGTAGCTACAAGTGAAATCAACTATTTATACGGAATTTACGGACGTGGGATGACGCTTGTGCAAATTACAACGGTGTTTGCCTCGGCCATTATTTTACCACTTGTCCCACTTATCACGAAAAAGCTAGTGGAGAAAGATTTTGCAGGTACGCGCTCGGTAATTGAGCAAACGCAAAAAATTACCCATCTTATTTCATGGCCTGCTGCGCTCGGATTAGTGGCGTTGACGTTGCCTTTGAATATTGCACTCTTCACAAATGCAGAGGGTAGTTTACTTCTTGCAGTGATTAATTTGAGCTCTGTCTTCACTTCTCTGACGCTTCTTGGCACAGGGATTTTACAAGGTATGAATGCCGCGAAGCTTGGGGCATACATCATTTTAGGTGGGGTTGGGCTGAAGATTGTGGCGAATATTGCCTTCATTTCGAACTTTGGACTTGATGGTGCTGCTTATTCTACGCTGCTCGTGTATTTCGTGCTCTTTATCGTGAATACCGTGTTTATTTTCCGTCGCATACGCTTTACGGTGTTGACGCCGGCAATTTTGAAAATGATTTTTGCAAGTGTTGTGATGGCGGCTGTTATTGGCCTACCTACCCTTGCTTTCAATAGTTCGGACTGGTCACGTTTAGTGGCACTAGTCTATACAATTGTTGCGATTGGCGTTGGAGCCGCGATTTATTTTGCAATTCTCTGGGTCACTAAAGCAATCAATAAACAAGATTTGAAGCAACTTCCTGTTATAGGGAAGAAATTTTAAATACACAAATAGAGAGGGAGATATGATGCTAAAGCAAAAATGGCTATGGGGGCTAATTCTATTACTTTTAGTGGTAGCGGCGCCAAGTTTAGTAGAACGTTGGCAAGCTGAGGAAAACTCAAATCACTATGAAATCATCGTTCCTTATGGGGAAATTTTAACGGTTGCGAATGAAAGTGAGCTTACGTTAGATGAAGTTTTAAAAACGTTGAAGGACGCTGGTCTGATGAATGTCAGCATTGAGCCGACGACATTAGAAAAATTACAGGTTCAAAACCTCTTGCAAATTTATGAGGAGGGCGAGCTTGCGAAACAGCTACGCTTTACTCCTTACGCAAAGGATATCGATGAAACAGAGCTAGGTCATTATATTTCGATTCCTGAAGAAGAGAGTTATAAGACGCTAATTGAAGAGATGATTGAACCAGAAACCGTTACAGTTGCTGGGGAATTATTTTATTTCTTATCTGAAGACAATGGTGATTTCACAATAGATACGCCATTCGGATATTCTTCTAAGGCAATTGAAGCCGTACAAGCGAGTGGCATGAACTATACATTACGTTTAGAGAATGCAGAGAATGAATTAGTGAACCAATTAATGGTTGAACAGCTAATTGAACTGAAAACAGATCAAGTAGCTGGCCTTCTTGGCATGGGCGAAGAAGTAATTGGATTTGGTCAGCCATTACGCGATGTATTCATTAATGAACTACATCAAGCAGGCTATTCTTTCTATCATATTGAAAGCAGTAAGATGAAGGGTCTTGGCGCAATCGGTAGAGTTACAGATTATGATGTAATTCGCCTGCATTCGATTGATATTAATCGCCAGCCGACATTGACAACGGATGTTATGGTTGATCGTACGGTACGCGCGATTAAGGAGCGCAATATTAAGTCTGTGTTCTTCCATATTAATGTGAGTGACGGGAATATGCAGGACAATTTAGATGCAGCCGTTTCTTATTTAAATGGACTTGATGAGCGTATGCCTTCTAAATATACAGTTGGTGCGCCAGTGTTATTTGAAAAGGTTACTGTGCCTTCATGGGCGATGGCACTTGTGTTAGTGGCTGGTATCCTGTTCACATTCATTACAAGTGAAATTCTAATGGTACGTGCATTACGTTATGGTGCGACAGCATTTATGATTCTGCTTGCAGCTGCTTACTTTGCGCTAGATCGTATTGTATTTATCCAAGCATTTGCATTACTTATCGCTGTGCTTGCTCCGACCTATGCAGTTATTAAATCTGCGCAAGGTTCAGGGTCGTTCGGTGGGATTTTAGCGCAATATGCGAAGGCTGTGGGAATTACGCTTGTTGGTATTGCCATTGTCGTGAGTCTACTTAATGGCAATAAATTCATGACGGGCTATGAAGTATTCCGCGGCGTTATTTTAGTGTACCTAGTACCGATTGCCTGCGTTGTACTCTATGTACTTATGAAGCTATTCAAAATCGACGTTAAAAATCCGAAGAAATCGTTAACAAATACGGTAGCACTATTTAATATGCCTATACGTTATTGGCATGTGATTGTGCTAGTACTTATTGCAGCAATCGGCTTCTTCTACATTGGCCGTAGTGGCAATGGCGGTACGGCTCCTGGCTTCGAGCTTGCCTTCCGTCAGTGGTTAGAGGACCTTTTATATGTACGCCCGCGCACGAAAGAATTTTTAATCGGCTTCCCGTTCTTCGTGTTGGCTATTTATGTGATGAACACGAATAAGCGTCTTGGCCAAATTTTATTAATTCCTGCTGTGATTGGGTTCCTATCAATTATGAATACATTCACGCATTTGCATATTCCACTTGAAGTATCTGTTCTACGTACTGTATATAGCGTAGTTTTAGGCTTCTTCATCGGATTTGTGTTTATAGCGATTTATAAAGCGTTAGCAAAATATAGTGCGAAACTTTCGAAGAGGTGGTCATAATGCGCGTTGTCATGTCTGGTTATTTTGGCTTTGATAATGTGGGCGACGAAGCGAT
>JAZLIT010000258.1:0-14552 GCA_045617525.1 Solibacillus sp.
AAGTTTAAGGAGTTTTTAAGTAACACAAAAAAAGTTTTCAAGGCGGAAGGAAAATGGTTGTATACCATATTCCTTAATGGGGTCCTTGTGATGGTAATATTATTCAGTATGTTATTTTTCTTATCAGAAAACCTCGAAAAAGTTCATGATATAAAGGGCGTTAAAAAAGGTTTCGTTCTGGCCATCCCGCTTTTATTCCTTTGTATTGCTTCTTTTATTTCGGGCCGGAAAATTAAAGGAGACCTAGCAACGATTAAAAAGTTAATAATTATCTCCTTGATTGCAATGTCTGTCAGCATTGTTTTCGTCGGGTTCACTAGCAAGAAACTGATTCTTCTGTTAGTGGTGACGAGTATAGTGGGAACAGCTATTGGCGGACTATTGCCTGCACTAGACGCGATTATTACCGAAAACATAAATAAAGAGTTAAGAGGCACAGTTACCTCTTTCTATAGCTCGGCGAGATTTATCGGTGTTGCAGCTGGTCCCCCTATTATGTCGCTCGTCATGAAAGACTTTCTCAATGTTAGCTATATTACGGCAGGTGTATTGGGATTAATCCTCTTGTTCATTGTCTTTAAGTTCATTAAAGTCGATGAAATTAATAAAACAAATAAAACAGCATAAAAAAAAGGACCTAACAGCTATTAAGGCTGATTTGGTCCTTTTTTTAAGTATGTAGCATCTCAATCAGATTTCAAACTAAAAATAATAAGGAAAATCCCACAGAAAAGACATATTATTCTTGTAAATGAAACTTTATCACCCAGACCAAGTAAGGCTATTCCTGTCGTAACAATTAAAATAACTGGACCCACTAAGGCTAGTAGCGTATTGATATAAAAGGCCTTTTCTAAATCATTGAATTTAAACATTAATGCCGCAGCTGTTATCTCTATACTTCCTGAAATAAGTCTTAAAGCAATGATAAAAATAAGTGCCTTTTCCATTAAAATAAACACATCCCCTGCTATTATTCATACCTAACATATGCAACCAATTAAAGAATTATTATAATTCTTGAATCACATTTTTATTAGGTAAAGAATATTCAGAAAACGTTTTTTCTTCAGGAAATTTTCCCTTCGCTAGGTAGAATTAGTTAGCTTTAGATTCGCCATAGACATACCTTATTATCAGCTCTTTACTTCAATAAGAACCCCGTTTGCTACAAGAATAATTAGCTACTGATTGGAGAGTATCCATTCAACAGCACCTAATAGATTATCAGCTATATAATCGGGTTCGACATCACTCCAAGTATGTCTGTATTCTTTATAAGAACTTTCCCCCCAACCTGTCAAAACTAATATCTTTGTTGCACCAACTGAATGGGCAGCCAACTGAATGGGCAGCCAACATATCTGTTGCACCGACATCCCCAATAACTACACATTTCGTTAAATCTAAATTATATTTTTGGGATGCTTCAATTAACATACCTGGTTTTGGCTTATGGCAAATACACCCTTCCTTAGGGCTATGAGGACAAATAAAAGCATCCTCGAATCCATATGACAGAAACTCTTCTTGAAACTCACTAATGGAAGCTTCAGCTGAACTAATTCTATGCTGATTAGTAAACGCAAACAGTTTAAGTCCCTTGTCTTTTAGCATTTTTAAAGCCGTTTGACTAAAAGGATATAGCGTGAAGTTTCTAGGGTGAACAAAATGCCCATTCCCTCCAATTGTTCCATCTCTATCAATGAATACAGCTTGTATCGAATTTGCCAAAATCATTTTCCCTCCAAGATTTATGACCTTTGTATTAATAACCTATTTCGTTTGCTTTAGCTATCCACGTGTTCAAACTTGCCCGCATAATTGGCAACTTCTTAGTAAGCTAGTCATATCGAATCAAAACTATATTTTGAGCGATAATACTTACAATTTCGGATATAGGTAAAGTCCCATCAACAATAATGTCAGAATTAGGTTTTATCGTATTTAGCATCTCAAGATAACCCCGTCTTCCTTTTGAAATATAATTATTCATATCCAAAAATATATTCTCAACAGAATTCCCCTTAAAATCTCTTATTACTCGGCGTGCCATTGCAATATCCAAAGGAGTATCAATAAACACAACAAAATCAATTAATTTACTTGTTTTAAAGTGTTTATAGGCAAACGGAAAGTCCATCACTACGTAATCTAAGGGTTCAGTAAGTAATGCTTCTAAATCTTTAATCAGAGGAGCCAAATTCCAATCATCATAATTAGCTCCATTGTCAACCCAATCTATAATGTCATCAGGACCTTCGAAATCGTACTCATCAAAAAAAAGTGTTTTAGCGTTTTGTAATCTTTCATTCAAATGTGTTGCTATTGTTGTTTTTCCTCCACCAGAAACCGCTGCAATGGCAATGACAAATGGTAGCTCCCTTTTCTTCATAAACTCCCCCTTTTCCAAATTACCTTCTTTTCTTAACCTGCAAAATAAGTTTATTAACTTCAACAATTCAATTCGGAATTACCTTTGATTCATTACATAATGTTCGCCACCCACAATAACTTTGCCTTCTGGTTGGCTAAGAGCACTGGTTGGAAATCTATTGTATCCAGTCAAAATAATAATCAACCTTTACCTTTAACACTTCTTAGCAAATCCGGAATTTCAAGTAAATCATGCACAAGGTAATCGGCATTAGGCCGCTCCCAATGCGTATCCACCTTCCAAACCCCAACCATGCCTAAATCCATCGCAGCCCGAACATCATTTTCAGGATGATCGCCAATAAACACACACTCTGTAGCAGCAACACCAAGTTTCACACATGCACGTTCAAATATTAGCGGGTTCGGTTTACTTATCCCTTCCCACTCCGACACTAAAATCGTATCCATTACCTGTTCAATGCCAAGTGCAATAATGTTATCCATCTGAAACTGCCCTTTCCCATTTGTGATGATACCCATTTGATAGCCTTGTGCCTTTAACTGCCCAAGCATCTCATGTAAATTTGGAAATGCCATACAATGTAATTTGAAATTCGAGATATAATCCTGCAATAAGTTCTCGGCTGAAATCGAGTGGAGCTCGAATTCCTGGATTAACTGCTCGTACACCTTATCCTTCCAGGTATAACCTCGATTATCTAACGTAATGAAACGCTCCATGTATTGTTGTTTAGGAATAGGTTGAAAAAATTCCGCAAACCGCTCATATTGATTTTCAGCAAACGAACGGAGTGATGCGTCTCGATTTAATAATGTCCCGTCTAAATCAAATAACACTGCCTTTATCATTGCGTCACCTTCTTATGTATTTTTATATTCCCAAAAAAAGGAATTGTACTATAATAGTAGCATACCGTTTTAAAAAAGGCTCTGTTATATGTCGGTTATAATGTATATTTGGTTTGAATGGAGAGATTGATATGATAATTAAAATGAATGAACTTAATATGAAGGATTATAGTAAACCAAACGAAAGTTTCGTTGTTTCAGGTAGAATCGTACCTACATTTAAAAACAATGCTTGGAAATATACAGTGGAAAAGTTTTCTGAACCTTATTTTAAAAAATACGAAGATGATGAAGTTGATATTAGCTATATTGAAGAACAGAAAGTCGTTTTTTTTTATTACGTTGAAAACAACTGTATTGGTCGAATAAAGATTCGTTCTAATTGGAATGGATACGCATTAATCGAAGACATTGCTGTTACAAAAGAAAATAGAAAAAATGGTGTAGGATCAGCATTATTAAGGGAAGCTACTGAGTGGGCAAAGGAGAATAACTTTTGTGGTCTTATGCTTGAAACACAAGATATTAATGTTTCAGCTTGTCATTTTTATGCGAAAAATCGATTTGTAATAGGTTCAGTTGATACTATGCTTTATTCAAACCTATCGACAGCAAATGAAATGGCCATTTTTTGGTACTATAAGTTTTAAGTTGCTTCTGGATTCAACTAATGCTACCCCATAGTCAAATAGAGGTGTGGCACGGTTGCTCCAACCTAATAAATACATATAAAAAAGCCAAATCGCAAATAGATTTGGCTTTTCATTATTTATTTCCCTAAACGCTCTTCAATCAACGTATCTAAATCGACAACTAGCGTGTCCATTGGTACGCCCCCCTCTTCAGCAGAGTAGCCATTATAATATTTTACAGCTACACCTTGCTCATCCACTAAGTGAATATACGCTGAATGCATAACCTGGTCATTACCCTCTAACTTCTTCACAGTATCCTTAAATGATTTTGTAGCAAGCTGCTCGATAAATGCTTGATCATAGCCTGTTACATAGTGCCATTTAGATTCATCTGGCACCGTATGACGTACTAAATAATCGGATAAAACTTCGGGTGTATCATTTTCAGGATCAACTGAGAAACCAATTATATTATAGTCCTCAATGCCTTTATCAATAAGCCTTTGTTGGATTTCGGCCATATTATACGTCATCGGTGAGCAAATCGTTGTACAGTTCGTGAACACAAACATCGCTAGCCAAGGTTTGCCCTTTAAGCTTTCAAGCGTAACTTCCTCACCGCGATGATCTGTCACAGTAAAATCTGCAATATCATAGTTAACTGTTGCTTTGAATTTGTAATTACTACAAGCTGCCAATACAGCTGAAATTACAAGGAGCATTGATAGTGCGATTAATTTCTTTTTCATGTAGTTCTCTCCAGTCTATCCAATGTTCCCTCTATCTTAACGTACCTACATATGGAAAAACAATACTGTATTGTCAAAAGCTTTAAGTCAAATTTGTGACGTACAAGTTCACATTTTTTCCTTGAGAGATACGAGAGCTACATGTATCGCCTCTAGCTTTGTTTCAAGTCGGTACAATAAATAAAATGTCACGAATATCGGAAAGCCAATCTCCTGTACAAGTCGAACCCAATCTTCCACTGTTGCCACCTCCTTTGTCACTGAATTAAAAAAGCACCAGTAAAAGCATAAAGCCTTACTGGTGCCGATTATTACAAC
Organism: Solibacillus sp.; assembly: GCA_045617525.1. Classification (GTDB taxonomy): domain Bacteria; phylum Bacillota; class Bacilli; order Bacillales_A; family Planococcaceae; genus JAZLIT01. The sequence continues at coordinate 4,952 of JAZLIT010000258.1, forward strand.
TCGAATGGTGTCACTGTGCGTTCAATAATCTTAGCTGACTTAGCTGCTACATAAGCGCCTCCACCTCGTGTAAAAGCTTGCTGGCTCACAATCGTCGCAATTGCCGCATGAACTTCTTGCTCCGTTAATGATTCTTTCGGATCCTTTATCGTAATCGTAGAAGATTTCCCGTCAACTAACGAGAATGCTAGTTGTAATGTTTTTTCAAATTCCATACCATTCACCTCCTTTCGCCTTTGTCGTATTCATTACACCTCTTCCTTCACGATACGTTCAACACGCGCAACCGTTAAGCCTAGCAGATTGCCAATCGCCCCTGCTGTCGCCGTTAACTCTGCAGCAGTAGCCGTACCATTAAGGTTTCGGAAAGTACGTGATGTGTAAACTGGCTCATCGAATTCATTGTGTCCCATTAAAAACGTAACGACTAAACTTCCCTCTTTAAAAATCCCTTCATTCATAAGTATCACCTCCTCCTTCATCCCCTATATGTATAGAAAAACCAAAATTTGGGACAAACATAATGAAAATATTCAAAAATGTTTTATAATAGAGAGAGAAAATGTAAGAGGTGAACAAAATTGAACGATTTATCAGGCTGGTTTTTATGGTTTATTCTATTTTGGGTATGTATCGTCGTCTTTTTAATGGCGATTGGCGGATTCTTCATGTTCCGCAAATTTTTAAAACAGCTGCCAAAGCAAGACGGGAAATCAGTACTTGATTGGCAAAACCACTATTTAAATCAAACGATTCATCTATGGGATGAAAAATCAAAAGCACTATTAAATGAATTGTGTTCACCAGTACCAGAACTTTTCCGCCAAGTAGCAAAGGAAAAAATCGCTGGTAAAATCGGTGAAATTGCACTCGAAGAAAAAGTCGGTCAAATCAATCAAGACCTCATTATCCGAGGTTACATAGTAGCATCGCCAAAAAGAGACCATAAATTTTTACGCAAAAAAATGAACGAAATGCAAATTGATACAGCACCCTATGAAGGTTTATTTAAGTCGTAATTACACAGAAAAAGAGCTAACTAGATTTTTGTGGTCTAGTTAGCCCTTTTCAATTTGCAATGTAAAATACCCGTTTCCCTCTAAGAATCTCCCCTTACTCAAACACAAAAAAATGCAGCTAGCGCTCAATATAGAGCACCCACTGCATTTCTTTTATTTCATTTCTTTTTCCAACTTTAAATATTTAATTAGCATCGCGATACGCCATGGCGCTAGCATTGAGAACGCTAAAATGAAGAACATACCAGCTAATTCTCCAACATCGAGTGTAGTTGAGAAAATCACCTTTAAAATGACACGTAGCACAAGCAGTACAATTAATATAAAGGGAAATGCTTTTGACGCCTTCAAATAGATGTCGTCACCACTAATCTCAAACTTTGATGTGGCAATAAGTACGAGTGAAAACACCATACCTAACGCAACTGCCTCTAAAATTTGCATAGGTGCTACGCGAAATTCTTCGAAAATAAACATTAACGCCCCAGTTGACATTGCAATTGGTGGAATTAATATTTTTTTTGCATTAACTGGTTTTTTCTGTGCGCGTAAACGCATCATTAAAACTCCAGTACCCATTACAATTGCCAAAATCGTCGAACCAATCAATAAATAATGAGAAGGTATACTGTCAAACATCGAATTCCTCCTCGAGCTCACCTAAGATAATTTAAGTATATTATACACAATTTCTTTTAATTTTTCCGGCTGAAATGGCTTTGTGATAAAATCTTTTGCACCATGTTCAATTGCATCCACAATAATACGCTGTTGGCCAAGTGCTGTAATCATTATAACCTTCGCCTCTGGATCATATTCTCGAATAAGCTTCAACGCTTCAATACCGCTCATAACTGGCATCGTTAAATCCATTGTCACTAAATCTGGCTTATGCTCCTTGTATAAAGCAACCGCCTCTTTCCCGTTAATGCCCTGAGCAACAACTTCAATGCCCCATTCCTCTAACATATTACTCAATGTAGTGCGCATAAATAACGCGTCATCCACCACTAAAACTCTTGGCATAATTGTACCCCCATTGCTGTAATTATTAGAAACCTAAAAATCCACCAAAGAATGGCTCTAATAGTCGAATAAACCATGTTAAACCGTCAAAGAATAAAACAATCCCAACGAAAATCATAATATAACCGCCGACCTTAACAATTTTTTGACTATGCTTACGAATCCAGGCCAATCTCGACACAAAGAACGATAGCACAAAGAACGGAATTGCAAAACCGAAGTAATACGCAATCATATACGCCATACTCATATCTGGATTTGTGCTTGCAAGTGCAATAATAGCAGCTAAAATCGGTCCAGTACAAGGTGTCCAGCCTGCTGCGAACGCAAATCCTATAACAGCCGATCCAAGATAACCACTTGGGCGATTTTTAAATTGAATTTTTCGATCCTTCATTAAAAAATCAAATTGCAATAGACCAACAATCATTAAACCAAATCCAACGATTAAAATAGCGCCAATTTGACGCATTAACTCTTGATAATTAAAAAAGAAATCTTTTGCCAGTGACGCACTAAACCCTAATACGATGAAAATAATTGAAAATCCTAATAGGAAGAAAAGCGTATGTAATATGGCGCGCTTTTGCAGCATCCCTTTTTCATTTTTTATTTCATCTAACGTCATACCAGTAATATATGATAAAAATGCGGGATACAATGGCAACGTACAAGGTGAGATAAAACTTAAAAATCCTGCCCCAAAGGCAAGGAAGACATTTACGTCTGCGTTCATGTTATGAATCGCTCCTTTTCAAATACTATCTCCATCGTACCAAATTTACTGGTACATTTGGAAAATAAAGTTTTGAAATATTTATGTCCATTTTATGGTGAGCAAATCACACTCCTCATTTTATCGAACAATTCACATTATTAATAGTAATAATTGCACTAACGATATAATAAATTTATGGTTGTAAAAATATAATTAAAACACATTTAATACTATTTAATACTAGAAAGTTTAATTGATGAATAGATTATAATAAGCCATGTTAGCGTCCTAATGCTTTTAGATTTTTTCTACAATTTGACCTTCTAATGGAATGTATCTATAATTGAAACATCTGGACTTACCTCGCTTGACACTTTTTTGGGTTGCGAATTCGGTGAGTCTTTTTTTTATCTAAATTATTTAAAGTGTTTCTTATTATCTATAGAACGGAGACTTTCAACTTGATACTCGACTTCCTTCAATCTTTACGTGAAATAGATCAAATTATTTTCCATTATATAGATGTTCTTGGTCTTGCTATTTACTTCCTATTATTTGCAGTAGTCTTTTCGAAGACAGCCTTTGTCATTTTAACTTTTTTACCAGGCGATAGTCTTGTTTTTACAAGCGGTACACTAGCTGCAATTGACAAACTTAGCTTAATTGCCCTTTTTTTCCTCTTTATAATCGCAACGACACTTGCAGATAGTACCAACTACTCGATTGGTAAGTTTTTTAGTCAGAAAAGCTTTTTCGTACGCTTTATTCCAGCGAGTACCATTGAGCATGCATCACAATTTTTAGTGTCATACGACCGTATTGCCATCACGTTTTCTCGTTTTGTGCCTCTAATGCGTACGATGACACCCTTTATTTCCGGCTATACGAAATTTTCGTATTGGACTTTTTTACGTTACAACTTCCTAGGGGCCATTCTTTGGACATTGGTGTGGCTTGGGTCTGGTTATTTACTGGGTAATATCCGTTGGGTGGAAGAAAATTTAGTGTTAACACTTACAATCATTACACTTCTCGTGTTTGCATTTTCAGGTGTTGCCTATTTAAAAAAATTTAGGAAAAATCGCAGAGGGCAAGCATAATTTCTGAATAAAGACGAGACCTATTTTCGGGCGCTCGTCTTTATTATGTTATGTATGGAATTCTGCCAAAAAGGGAAATTTCTGAAACACCTCGTTTTATTTCCATAAAAAATATTATTCAAACTACCACTTTACCGCCTTTTATTTTAAACTTAAATAAAATGGCAAAGGACGTGAGGAACATGGAATACCGTCGAGAAATCGCAGTCGTTTTTACACTGGAGGACGCATTAAAAAAAGTAAATAATATGCGGATGCACGGCTTTTCTGAACACGAAATCCATATTTTCGCCAAGGATATACGGCCGATGCAATCGTTAAAAATGTATACAGAAATTGATATTCATCAAGCAGGCAACTTATTTGAAAAGGTACAAAGCATGCTATGGCGGATGGATTTATATGAGGTTTGTCTTCGAAAATTGCAATTTTCAGAGGCAGAAATGCATCATTACGGCCATGTGATTGAACAAGGCGCGATTTTTATGGTTGCCCAGCACGATTTACCTTTCGAAAAACAGAAAAAAGCAGCATTTGCACCAAATGCGCCCGAGGGTTATTAATATATCGACAATGTTAAATACAGTGTCGGCAGTTTAAATTGTAAACAGCCCTAAAATAGTAAAGGGCAACGCTGTAAATATGCATGTAGCCCTTTACTATTTTAGTGTCAGAAAAATCACTCCCCTTCACTTCTTCAAGTTCAAGGATGACAGCAGGCTCAGCTAATTCCGCCCCTCAATTTACTTTTCAGGAATTCTTCATCACTGAAATCTTAAATTAAATTAAATTAATAAAGTATACAAACTTAGCTCTGTTCAACTGCATTCAATAAATATTGATAGTAATCCTCTAAAATTTCAGCTACAGCTACAGTGTTTGTTAAAGGTAGGTAATGTTGTCCATTTTCGATAAGATGTACCTTAGCCTGTTCAAATTGTTTATTGAAAACTGTAGATTTTTTTAAAGATGTCTCATCGGCTGAAGCCCCTGCAATTAATAAAATAGTTGGAACAGGTATCTCTTTTAAGCAATAATCAATTGAAATGATTTCTTTTGACAGAAAATTATAAGCTACTTCGTTACAATGGTGTGCATAAAAATTTTCTTGTTTAATATAATTGTTCAGAAAATAGGTTTCAAAATTAATATAAGCTTGATTTTCTAGATTAGGCATAGAATATGTTAATTCCTTAATGGCTTCCTCAATATCTTCAAAATTTTCAATGGCAGAAGGTAGCTCTACATCTTCATATTGTTCATTTCGTTCACCTAGAAAATAATGCCCACCATCTAGTAAAGCTAATGAACTAACATATTGAGGGTAACTAGAGGTGAATGCTTGAATAACCCAAGCTCCTAAAGAATTTCCCACAAAATGTGCTTTATGAATATTAAGTGCTTCAAGTATTTGTTTTATGTATTCGCAAAAACAAGAAATTGAATAATCATTTAATTGTTGCTTATTACTTCCAGGTAAATCAAACACTAGCCAATTATACTCTTTCATTTGATTAGCTAATACTTGAAACATTTCTTTACGTTCGCCTAAAGCTGGAATAGCAACAATTACCTCTTTAGAATCTGTATTACCATAAAACGCATACATAATCTTTAACCCTCTTTCTAAATTATTAGTGTTAGAACGACTTATTTAGACGTTTAATATTGAGAACTTCTAAAACACGGTTAAATAGAGTTCACCTCAGGAAGCAGCCTAATCTTACCTATTGCTACGTCTACAGTAGTCTCTATATACCTGATGATTTGCTCAAACGTAAATACCTGTAGTTTTTCATCAATATCAGCATCGTCGAATTCCAAATCAGCTAGTGCATATGTGATAAAGGCAGTTACATCACTTCCTTTAACCTCATCAATTTCAATAATATCTACAGATTCTGTTAATCCAAAAATAAGTTCATCCTTAATTCCATAATGCACCACTAATTTCGCATTTAACAAGCTAAAATCCTGATGATAAAGGGCCGCAACTTCCGCATTCGATTCCATTCTATTTTTAAGCCAAGGCAGATAAAAACCCTTCAGCCAAATATCATCCGCAATTAAATGTGCGTAATAACCAAGAATATAAGGGTCATCTGCTTGTTTACGATATTTCTCAATAAACCCACTGTAATCTACAGTTCTCGAAAAATCCTGTGCATCCCCCGTATAGAAATGGGACGCATCCTTGTTTGACGTTGCATCGGCGGCAATTCCACCTACTAAAAATGATGGGCGATCCAAAATAGCTAAATGGTTTGCGATTTTCTGTGAAATGATTGCATGCATTACTCTTTAACCCATTTGTACATCCCCCTTAGATTTATTGTTTTATACGGTACTTATTTGGACAATATCTCAATTCTTTAGGATAATCCTTTTCATTCAACTATAGCTCTGAGAATGTATAATACTTAGATAAGTATTCATCCAAAATAATTTTATGACTTTTTACAATGTTTTTGGGTAATTCATTAGGATAAAAGAATTCAAATGTTATCGATTCAGATTTATCTATGTTTAATTCTCCTTCAAAGCCCTCTGAGTAATAGGCAACTGTTACAACATAGAATTCATCCCCATTTTCTGCTTTTATATAATTCTGTGGTCCAGAATAAACGTTTATTAGGTTTAGTTTATCAACTTTCAGACCAGTTTCCTCAAATATTTCCCGTCTAGCAACGTCTTCAGTAGATTCTCCTAATTCCATTAGTCCTCCTGTAATTCCCCATACACCGCTTGGAAACTTCCGTTGTTGTAGTAACAACCTCCCCATTTCATCAATAATAACCGTAACAGAACCCACGAATATCAAAGGCCTATGACCAACTAATTCTCTTAAATCTTCTATATACCCCATAATTAAATACCCCTTTCCGTAGTTTTGAACACCCCTCTGCAAATCAGAAACAACCTTTAACATATAATACCATTTATCAACTGACTGTGAAGAAGGAATTGACACTTGATTCTAACACCTCTTTTTGTATAGTTAAATGACTACAAATGTATATTATGCTACCCTCTCGCACTATACTAAAATCTATAGCAGGTCTATAAAGGAGGTAATAAACATGAATTACAAAAAAATTCTAATTGCAGGAAGCGGCGTTCTAGGTAGCCAAATCGCCTTCCAATCAGCTTTTCACGGTTTTGAAGTAAACGTTTTCGATATTAACGAGGAAGCCATCGCAGCTGCCAAAGAGCGGATGGCGAAATTAGCTCCTGTATACGCAGATTTCTTCAAGGATGTGGATCGTGCTGAAAATGCGTTAGCCAACCTTTCTTACTATACAGATTTAGGACAAGCAGTTTCAGATAGAGATTTAGTAGTAGAAGCTGTTCCAGAACGTATCGAAATCAAACAAAGCTTTTATGAGGGACTAGCAAAAGTTGCACCCGAAAAAACGGTATTTGCTTCAAATTCTTCGACAATGCTACCCAGTCAATTTGCTGAATTCACAGGTCGCCCTGAGAAGTTCTTAGCCCTACACTTTGCAAACTCAATTTGGCAAAACAATACGGCTGAAATAATGGGACATGCCGGAACTGATATGAAATATGTAAATGAAGTAACAGATTTCGCTCGTGCAATTGGCATGGTGCCATTCGTGCTGAAAAAAGAGCAACCGGGCTATATTTTAAACACCTTATTAGTACCATTCTTATCTGCTGCAATGGAACTTTGGGTGAAAGATATTGCAGATCCCCACACAATCGATAAAAACTGGATGATTTCAACAGGTTCACCTCGCGGACCATTTGCAATCTATGACATCGTTGGTATGGAAACACCTTATAACTTAAACTTAATGCGTGCACAAGTTGATCCAGCTGCAAAATTTGTGGCAGATAAAATTAAGCGTGAAATGATTGACAAAGGTAAAATGGGTATCAGCACGGGCGAAGGTTTCTACAAATATCCAAACCCAGCATACATGGATCCAGAATTCTTGAAATCGAACTAAATACTTAATAGTTTAAAACACCTAGGTCTCTCGTTTATACGTTAAGGAACGTTAAAAATATGCACGATTCTATGCAATATCATGATGAACGCAGCCAGCCCCAAAACATGCTGAACTTGTTGCTGGGACTAACTTTGTAGAAACGTGCATAAAACACATTATAAATAATATGACATAGAAAAAGCGCTAAACGTTGATATGACAACACTTAGCGCTTTTTCATATGCCCCCAAGCTTTCATTTGGGAACGTTATTTAATTTAAAATTTATATCATATTCATTATTTTTGAGAAGAACCTTTTTTAAAGAAAAGGATCATAATACAAATACTACAGATGACAGTTTTAAATATTCCTAAAACGAGATAAGAGTAGTGTGAGTGATTTACTATGTTAGTAATACCATCTAAAAGGAATAAAAGCATAATAAAAATAGCAAACTTACGTACTAGATTAATATTAATATTCATTGAATTATCTCCTTACAGCTTTTTTAAAGAACCACCAGTAAGCAAATTACTACAGTATAGATTGTGTTTTTGTCTTAACAATGTCACTTCAAGATTAACTGTATATTTTATCCATATCAAGTGGGAATCGTAATCTTTATTGAGATAATGGATGGATTTTTTATATTTCATTAAGAATTTTTTGTATGGCAGTTATATATCCTGCCTTTTATACCAGAATGCCGTTTTATTTTACTCTGCCATAATTATCGGTAGTCCATCCCTGATGGTTCATAAATTCGTTAAATATGGCATTTCTCAGTGCATCTATTTCGGGGTCTGTCCGACTATAAGAAGGATCGACTATAAGAAGACTCGACTATAATGACATCTTTATTTTTGCTTATATCATTTATAGGACGCATATCAATTGTGAAGGTTGCTTGTTCCTTAAGCAGAGAGTTTTCTCTTTTGAGCTTTTTATTCTCTGCAATAAGCATAACACCCAATGCCTTTGTTGTTGGTTCGGAGATACTTGCTAAGATATCATCGTTTACGGTTGTTCACTTTTCTTTTATAGGCTTTTTAGTAGTATTTTTATAGTTTTGGCTTATCAAAACTCTGTAATCCTCTGCATTTTTGTTTCTAAGTGCCTGTTCACTTCGACCGCCATCATCTGCTATCAGTCTGGCTATTGCCAATAGAAAAATCTTTTATCACGGGTGTCTTCTTTAAGAAACAGAGCTTAAAGCGATTTTAGCAGAGTTCAATTATGTGGAAACGGCACGCAAATGTACCGTTTCCACGCTCCTAACGTATTTACTTGGCGGTGCGACAAACGAATGAAAAAGTTTGCGTCACGCAGCCGAAGTTGGCCAAGTACATGACTTGTTTCCGTGGATCATTCTTCACTTTCTAAACACTTGAAAGCACTAGATTACGGCATTATTAAGCGTATTTTTGAAGTTATTGTAGGCAAATTAAATCGTGCTGCCCGTCGCAGATTGAACATGCCTACAACTCCTTTCTATTGATTCGACAACGATTACTGTTGGAGAATTACGTTGGCCGTGGGGACAAGCAATTTATTCTGGTGTGCGTGCTTACTTTTCGATTTTTAGTAGTTTGATTATAAATATTTCACCCTAGATAATCTCGTAAACCTGGGTGTTTTTTAGCATTTTCTTTTTTGAATGGAAATGAAGAGGAATGGAAAAGAATACGCAAACCTTTTAGCCTTACTTTTTATTAGACTGCTGATTTTTATCATGATTCGTCTTATTGTTTTTATTTTTTAATTTCGAATCAAACTCTTC
>JAZLIT010000259.1:0-1011 GCA_045617525.1 Solibacillus sp.
CCCACAAATAAGCTACTTAGTATAAACGAAATGAGAATTGGCGCCTTTTTGAAAAATGCCAACACCTGCAACCCGTATAAAATGACACTACCGAAAAAGAATGCAATGCCCATTCCATTTCCCACGAAGCTAATCGTGCTACTTGCATCAATGACATCCGAATAAAACATTTTAAATAACGGCGAAACCGCATCGCTCGTTAAATAATACCCATGTGGTGGGGATTGTTGTGAGAAATATGCCGTTAACATAAATATTGTTAACAAAATAAAACCCTCAACACGAACCCCTGGTAAAGGATTAAATGTCGAATCCTTGGCCACCTTATATTTCACAAATAAACCATTAACAAGTGCATAAAAAATGAGTGGTATAAGCATTAAATGTTTCAATAATAGACCCTGCCCATATGAAACCATCCATGCATCCGAATAGCTATCTACTAGTACATCTAGGAGTAAAAATCCACTAATTGCTGTAGCTCCAAGGCAGCTAAGTGCCACAAATGTAAACCACCCTAAAAACTGCGACCAATTTTCTGTATTACGGGAAAACCAGCCTACAACGAGTAAAACCCCCACCCAAACACTCACTGCGTATAGATGAATAAAATCACTCAAAATTCCAAGGGCAGGATTGATCGCGCCAGCATGACTTGACCATGCAACAGTTAAAACAAGACCGCTTGTAACAAGCAAACCAATCAACGCGAACGGCATTTTCCCTATGGTATTTGTGCGCGCAGCCACAATAGTCATTACAAGTAACACGACCGAAAGTAATAATGTAGCGACCCATGCCGTACCAATTGTATGCGTCATTAATACAATTTTTAGCGCTTCAAAAAAGCCAAGACGTCTGCCAATATAGAGCGTAATACTTAACACAGGAATAAACGTCATCACTGGAATGAACACTGTGCTCATTACTAGCACATTTACCGGCATCCTAATATCTGGTCGAAGCCTACTTGGCACCAACATCAACACCATATACCCAATCAGAATTGAA
>JAZLIT010000260.1:0-45726 GCA_045617525.1 Solibacillus sp.
TTTCCTGGATAAAACCTAGCATCTTATCATAACGGCCTGAAATACGTTCCTGCGTAAAAGGGTTCATTTTGTCGAATTCTTCTTTTAACTCTTCAAATTGACGGCGTTCCTTTACGAAGTTTGAAGCAGGTTCATGCTTGAAAATATAGTTTAAATGGAAAATTTGAAGTAGAGCTACCTCAGGATTTTCGAGGTTGTACACAAATTTCAAATGCCAAACTGTGGTATAGGAAATAAATTGATCTACATACTCTGTTGCATATCGGTACGCATTTTTATCAATCAATAGCTCAATTGATTTATGAATTTCAGCTAGCGAAAGGTTTATTTCAGCCAATGAATGATAAAATTTACGTGTTTTTTTAATGTTTTGCATTTCCAATGACTTAGTGAAATGTTTATTATATAGCATAATTGCCTCACTCCTAAATGGTGAGTTCATTATACCAAAAGGCGCATGCTAATGGAATGTTATTGCCAAGTAAACCCTTTTTCCTTTAAGAAGTCTTTAATTTCAGGGCGACGCTGAACTACAAGGAAGTCAGCCATTTGCTTCGTCCAAGTTGCTGTTTTTTGATTTGATGAGCGACTTTCATAATAGGCTTCCATCGTTGCATCGTATTCATCTAATAATGTTTCGTATTGTGCGACGTTATAGCTATTTTCATGAAGTACCGCAGCGACAGGAAGACGTGGCTTCGTTTCATTGCGTTTTGTGGGTGTTCCAATTGTCATTGCAAACATTGGGAAGACATATTCAGGAAGTTCGAATAGCTCGCTAATTTCTTTTGCGCTAGTACGTGCGCCGCCGATATAGCAAATGCCGTAGCCTTCAGCTTCAGCCGCAACCACAAAGTTTTGAGCGAATAATGCAACGTCCGTAATCCCAACTAATAGGTTTTCTGCAGAATCAACAACGATCTCAACGCCATTTTTCTTTCCTGCTTCATGAAGGCGTTTAAAGTCTACACAGAATAAAAATGAACCACCTGCTGTTTGGAATTGGAATTCATTTTTAGAAAGCTCACCTAATTGTTTCTTTTTATCTTCGTCGGTTACCCAGATAACGCTATAGGCTTGTACGAAATGTGAACTTGCCGCCATTTGAGCCGTTTCGATTAGGTCAATAACGGTTTCACGAGGAATTGCTTCCCCTGTATATTTTCGGACTGATGAATGGCTACGTAATAATTTTTTTGTCATGTTTTTACTCCCCTTTATGTAGAAAAATAAGCTTAAAAGACTTGTGCCCAATAAGCTTATTTTAACCTAATTTCTTATAATAAACCAATCCACTGCCAGTAAGTAGCGCTAAGTAGAAGGATTAAAAGGTAACCGAAAATAGTTAATGGAATTCCTGATTTCAAGAAATCTTTCGTTGTAAATGCACCTGTACCGTAAGCAAGCATGTTTTGCGGTGCGCTAATTGGCAGTAAGAAACCGAAGCTGATGACGAATTGTTGAATCAACACGAAACCTACTTGCTGATCGCCATTTGCTGTAACTGTAGAAGCTAGGACGATGAATACTGGAATTAGGGCAGATGCCAAACTTGTTGCACTTGCGAACCCTAAGTGAATTAATATATTGAATATTGTTACGATTGCAATTGTTGCAAGTAGCGGCATTGTATCAAGTCCAAGCGAACCAAATACTGCATCAGATAGCCATTGTGCACCTTTTGTGTTTAATAATACAGTACCGAGTGCAATACCTACTGCGAAAACGATAATTGTACCCCAAGGAATTAAGCGTTCGACTTCATTCCACGTGTAAACACCAATTTTAGGTGTTAATAATATCGCGATTGCTACGATTGTTACTGTCGTAGTATCGAATGGGTGAAGAATACCTTCAGTTGCCCAGAGGAATAATAATGCTACTGATGTAATGATTAAGCGAATTTCTTTCCCTTTTAGAGGTCCTAATTCTGCTAATTGCTTTTTAATTACCTCTTTACCACCTTCAACTGTATCTGTTTCAGGTTTGATTAATTTAATCATAATGAAGTAAAGTGCAATCGACATTAAAATAGAAAATGGTGCTGCGTATAAGAACCATGCGCTCCAGGTAACAGAAACACCAAACTGATCCTCAATAAAACCTAATGCAACCATGTTTTGCGCTGCACCCGTTTTAATACCAACGTTCCAAATTGAAACGGATTGAACGGCTGTAATTACAAGTAGGGCAGCAAGTCGGCTATCTTTTGCAAGACCGAAAGCAGCAACCATACCCATTAAGATTGGAACAACGGCACCAGCACGAGCAGTCGCACTTGGCACGAAGAATGCTAAAATAATTGATACGATAATTGCACCAGCAACAATTGCCTTTGTTTTTGTGCCCACTAAATTTAAGATCCAAAGGGCTAAACGTTTATGTAGGTTTGTGACCTGCATGGCAGTTGCTAAAAATAATGCGGCAGCAACAAGTGCTACTGCTGAGTTGCTGAAGCCACCTAAAGCCATTTTAAGTGAATCTTTTGTGCCTAATGTGACTGATGGATCTTCCATAGAAGGAGCCAAACCTAACATTAAGGTAATTAATCCGATGATCATGGCTGAACTTACTGGGTATGAAACAGCTTCAGTTACCCATAAGATTACTGCAAATGCTAGAATTGCTAGTGCGCGTTGCCCCATTACCGGTAAATCACCGTTATTAGGAAGTAATGTAATAATGATTAGTGCAGCAAATGCTAATAGAATCCAAATTCCTTTCAAGTTGCGTTTTTCAGTCGTCTGAGAATTCATGCGTAAACACCTTCCTTTATTATATTTGGAAAAAAATAGCATCAAACATCTATGTGTTGGACACGTTTCTTGCAATACCGATATAGAAGAGAGGACTTTAAGGGGTAAGGATATGACTATTGGAATTGTTATTTTAATTTTAACAATTACTAGTAAATAAAACTGTTAAATAATAGTGAATTATTATTGTAATATACCCTTGAATTCACAAATAATACGCAATAAACTAAACTTATCTGAACAATCGGAATTAACTGTTGACTTTTATTGTCATAGTGAATTATACTTTGAAACAACGATGGAACATAAATCACATAACTCTTATCAAGAGCGACGGAGGGAATAGGCCCTATGATGTCCAGCAACCAGTGAGTGACGAACTGACTAAGGTGCTAATTCCTACAAAGTACACGTACTTTGAAAGATAAGAGGAGGTAAACTTGCTCATTTGCGGGACCCTCTTCTTAACAGAAGAGGGTTTTTTGTTTTCCTAAAAACCCTCCTCAAATTACGCCGATCAAAACCATCGAAATTAATTTTAGGAGGAATAATCAAATGGCATTAAAACCAGAAACTTTATTATTACATGGCGGTCAAAGGCCAGATCCTGTTACAGGAGCAATCGCGGTTCCGATTTATCGTACAACTGCCTATGCATTTAAGGACACTGCTCATGCGCAACGTCTTTTTGCCCTACAGGAAACAGGCAATATTTACTCACGTATTATGAACCCAACTGTTGCTGCGTTTGAAGAACGTGTTGCTTTACTTGAAGGCGGAACAGCTGCAGTAGGACTTTCATCTGGTGCAGCAGCTGTAGCATTCTCGATTTTAAATGTTGCTCAAGCAGGAGATGAAATTGTAGCGGCTAGCTCACTTTACGGCGGCACATACAATTTATTTGCGACAACATTACCTCGTTACGGTATTACAGTGAAATTTGTGGATGAATCAGATCCAGAGAATTTCCGCACAGCGATTAATGAAAAAACGCGCGCTGTATTTGCGGAAATTATCGGTAACCCAAGTTTAAACGTATTAGATGTTGAGGCTGTAGCGAATATCGCACACGAATTCGGTCTGCCATTATTAATCGATAGCACATTTGCTTCTCCATATGGCGCGAATCCAATTGAATTTGGTGCAGATGTAATTATTCACTCAGCAACAAAATGGATTGGTGGACATGGTACGACAATCGGCGGCATCGTTGTAGATGCTGGGAAATTTGATTGGACGCAGGGTCGTCATTCAGGCTACACAGAGCCAGATAGTTCTTATCATGGCATTCGTTATGGAATTGATGCGGCGAGTGCGGCATTTGCAACGCGTTTACGTGTACAATTACTGCGTGATTTTGGTCCGACATTATCGGCTGATGCGGCATTTAACTTTTTACAAGGACTTGAAACGCTTCATTTGCGTATTGTCCGTCATAACGAAAATGCTCAAAAAGTAGCTGAATATTTACGCAACCACCCATTTGTGGACTATGTAAATTACAATGGCTTTGAAGATTTCCCTTCACATGAATTAGCGAATAAATATTTGAAAAATGGCTATGGCTCAATTATTACGTTCGGCATTAAAGGAGGGCGTGAAGCAGGTCGACAAGTAATCGACAATGTAGAATTATTCTCACATGTTGCCAATGTGGGTGATGCGAAGTCATTAATTATCCATCCAGCTTCAACAACGCATCAGCAATTATCTACGGAAGAGTTAAAAAATGCAGGTGTATTAGAGGAGCTCATTCGCTTATCTATTGGCCTTGAAAACGTAGAGGATATTATTGCAGATTTAGAACAGGCAATTGTGAAGGCGCAGGAGCAAGTAAGCGCAGGAGCAAACGCATAAAATAAAATAAAATAAAATAAAATAGTGGCACCTTGTGTAAAGAGCACAAGGTGTCACTTATAAAAAAACAATACCAAGTAAAAGTATATGTTTTATTGACATAGTTAATCCCTACCAATATAATAGGGATAACAACTAGAAATTACAACTAGAAATTACAATTGTTTTCATAGTGTTCCCCCACTATAAAGACTAGAAGAGGCGCAGGTCACCCATTGCAGCCTCTTCATCTATAAATTCGAGAAGGAGTGTTGAACATGGGAAGTGTATATAGTGCGCAAAATGTAGCTGCGTATTTAATTTACGAACTAAAAGAACAAGCTTATTTTCTAAATCAAAGAGAGTTACAGCAATTACTTGCTAACGTTGATTCGATGTGGAACAAGGTGTTCGGCCACTGTGCATTCACTGAAGCAACGCAAACCGACTCGCAATATTACGTCCGTGAGGTTTTTGAATCTTACAATGAACAGGATAAGCACATAATTGAGGAGCCAGCACGGGAGTGGTTTTTACAATATGGTTGTTTTCAATTGGAATACCGTCCATATGGCGTGCCAGCGTATAGCCAAATTGAAACGATCCTAATGGAAAAAATAATAAAAAACTTTACATGCAAACGTTTAACGTATGCGAGTTAAATAGTTGATATAGCGCAGTACCTTTAACGTTGAAACACGGGAAAGGTATTTTTTTCTGTTTTGAGTAGCAAATTTTGCGCTTAAGGTAGAGGGAACGCTAAAAAAATGAACACTCAAGAAAAACAAATGTCCATTTAAGGGGGAATTGTCTTGTTTAAGGGCGCTAAATACGATAGAATTTCATTTAAGTAATTTTTTTAAAAATCAAAAATTTTAAAATGCAGTAAAAATTTTGGAGGCGGAACTTCTATGGAAACAATAAAAGCGGCCATTTTAGGATTTGGTACAGTAGGGCAAGGCATTTACCATATATTAAATGAAAAACGGGAAGAGCTAAAGGAAAAGCTGGGCGTCGAGCTAGAGATAGCGAAAATCTTAGTGACAAACACATCCCGTGAAAGAGTGCCAGGCACAATGCACCTTTTAACGGATGATATAAATGAAGTACTTGCAGTGCCGGGGATTCAAATTGTCTTTGAAGCGATTGTAAATGAGGAGCCGGCTTTCTCTTATTTAAAGGCAGCTATACAGAATAAGTGCCATGTCATTACAGCAAATAAAGTTATGTTTGCTAAACGCGGCAAGGAACTTGAGCAATTAGCCGCAAAAAACGGGGTACGTGTCGGATATGAAGCATCAGTAGCTGGTGGTGTACCAATTATTAAAACAATGAAAAATATATTACTTGTAAATGATGTAAGCCACGTTCAAGGAATTTTAAATGGTACAACAAACTACATTTTGACGAAAATGCGTGCGGAGGGGCAATGCTTTGATAATGCATTAATTGCAGCGCAAGCACTAGGTTATGCAGAAGCAGACCCATTTAATGATATTTCTGGGCAAGATGCATTCAAAAAGCTAATGATCCTTTCTTCACTTGCTTTTAATGAACAGCCTGATTGGTCACAAGTTGAGGTAATAGGCATCGATACAATCACAGCAGAAATGGTCCAGGATGCCACGGATAAAGGCTTACGTTATCGCCATGTTGCAGAGGTTGAAAAGAGGGCAGATGGTAAAATTGTCGGGAAGGTAGCCCCACTACTTGTCGATAAAGATCATCCACTATACCCTGTCGAGGATATATTCAACGCCATCTCAATGGAGACAAATTACATCGGAACGCTAACATTAATTGGACCTGGCGCGGGCATGTATCCAACAGCCTCAGTTATGGTTGAAGATTATGCAGATATTATTCGCAATAAGCTTGTATATGTACATTCAATCTAAATTTAATAACAAAAAAATCGCTATTCATGCCACGCGTCGTGAGCTGAATAGCGATTTTCTAATTTTAACGGTTGACGCTTATAAGTTGTTTTATAGCATTACCCGAATAGTTCTTAGTTAATCTTCATCTTTAACATCGATATCTTCAGGAATCGGGGTGTTTTTCCAAATTTCGATTTCCTCTTTAATGCGTTCGATTTGCTGGTGGTATGTGTCAAATTGTGCGCCATTTACGAGATAATGCTCACCGTCAAAAACCGCGCGAATACGGCCATTATAAATATACTGAAGTACCTGTTCTTCTGGCATGTTTAGTTCAATCGCTGTTTGTTCTACAGACTTATACATTTATAGGAACTCCCTTAATTTTATATATGATGCTTCTATTATAGTCGAGTTTTCATAACAATTCATCTCACAGGCTATACGCAGACATTTTTATAAGAGGGGATTTCGCCCTTTTGCGTAGCAGCAGTGCGCTCCGAAGTTGCTTGGGGGTGTGCTATTAATTGTGTTAGTGTTTATGCGAAAAATTAATTTTGCGAACTGGTCGTGGAAGTGGACAATCCTTGCTGCACTTTTAATCGCGCTGTTCCAAAGCTCATTTTTCACATCGGTACGCTATACAGGTGTCGCGATTGGAACGGTTGTGACCATAGGGAGCTCGCCCATTTTCACCGGGATTTTCGATTGGCTATTGTTTAAGCGTCGTCCAACACGGGTTTGGGCAACTGCAACTATACTTGCAATTATCGGTGTTGTACTCCTATTTGTGGACAGTTGCGAAGCAGTAGTGGAGCCGTTTGGCGTCATGTTAGCTCTGTGCGCAGGGATGTTGTTTGCATTGTATACAATAAGTAGTAAGAAGTTAATGGAGCGTGAAGATACGTTACCAGCTGTTGCGATGACGTTCACAATTTGCGCGATAATGCTACTACCGTTAGCAGCACGCGATGGATTTGGATGGATGACAGTGAGTGGGAATGTATGGCCAATGCTGTTCATGGCGCTAGTTGCAACATCACTTGCATATATATTATTTTTAGCGGGACTGCAAAAAATTAACGCGTCCTCTGCTGTCACATTGAGCTTGGCGGAGCCTTTAACTGCTGCGCTACTCAGTGTGTTTTTGCTCGGGGAGTATTTAAGCTCGACGTCATGGGGCGGCATGCTGCTGGTGTTGTGCGGGATTATATTACTGACATTTGGCACGCGACAGAAGCAGTTTTTGTGATGAACTTGCGTTAATGAACGCGGAAAGATCTCAGGTTCTAGCAAGGATGAAGGCGCGCGAACAAGTAATAAGAGGTTTTTAATCGATTTATGTGCTCGTGCAGGGGGGACATTAGAGGGTTAAAAGTTATTAGTCAAAATTGTGACCATATTAGTAAAAATTTAGAGGTTATTAGTCAGATTTGTGATCATATTAGTCAAAATTTCAAGGTTATTAGTCAATTTATAAAAAACTACCATTATTAAAGGAGTTATTAGTAAGTTTCGCTCTTCTCCCCCGCGCGCAGCTAAACTGGGCTGGGGCATGTTGCGCCAGCCCAGTTTAGCTTGGCACATAACTCCAGGGTAAGCAGCAAAAAACAAAACCCCATTCAATTGAATGGAGTCTAACTTTCATTTGGGAACGTTATTAGATTTAGCGTTACAAAGTGTATGCTAAATGATTTACCTAATCTATTGTTCCTTTTTTTCGGAATTCAAATATTCTTCTTTTAATATAGAATAATGTACGCTATCTACTAGTGCACCTTTTATCATTTGGTTTTGACGAAGGGTCCCTTCATATGTCATACCTAAGCGAATCAATACTTTTCCAGAAGCACTATTCTTAACTTCATGTGCTGCAAATACTCGCGCTAACCCCAATACATTGAAAGCTAAATCTAATATTAGCATCCCTGCTTCTGTCATGTAGCCTTTACCCCAAAAATGCCTATTTAATGTGAAACCTAGGTCTCCACTTTTGTTCCAATCATCCACCCTGAACTCGATAGCGCCAATCATTTTATTGCTTTCTTTCAACACGATTGCATATTTTCCTATAGGCTCTTTTACAAAATAATTCGCAATTACATTTTTAGTTTGGTCCAAATCTTTATGTTTTGCATAAATAAAACGTGTAGTTTCTTCATCAGATGTATATTCATACATATCTTCAGCATCTTTAAGCGAAATAGGACGTAATATGATACGCTCACTTTCCATCTGATTGTGCTTAACCATTAAAAGGTTTATATTCATGTTCACCCTCGATTCATTTCTTACAATTCTGTATTTATTTGTTAAACTAGTGTAACAGAATCAATTCGTTCTGAACAGTTAGTCTATTCAGAGACCTTCGGAAAAGCGATGTTTGAGGACATTCTGATCATAGAGGGGTTTTATTCATTTTAAGAACCATAAAACAACCTAAACCTGTAATTATAGATAGTGCAAAGAAAATATAATTTGTGCCAAAATTTGAACCTATGAGACCTAATAAAGGACTTATCAGGACTACGCTACCTTGATTAATGATCATTCTAAAGCTAGCCATCTTCCCGTTAAAGCCAATGTCGGTGTTAATTTGCTGAACAGCTTGGTAATGACTTCGAATCCAAGTAGTTAGCATTCCTATAGAAAATAAACAGAAGCCAATTAAAATAAAGTGAGTACTAAAAACACAGATGAACAAGCAAAGAGTAAGTAACGGAAAAGCGTATTTTGAAAATATAGCCTCAATTTTTATCAAAAAACTTTTAGTCATAAAACCTAGTAAAACGCCTCCCATAGTGAGTGTTATCTGTAAATAACCATATAGTGTTGACTGATTGGAAAATGTATCATACGTATAAGCAGCTAAAAAACCTGTTGTACAGTGAGTGATAATTTGCCCTGTACCTAAAATCGCAAACAGTTTCAAAAATATAGAGTTAGTTTTTATGTATTTTAAACCATCGAGTATATCTTGATGGATAGAAGATTGAAAGGGTTTCTTTTTAGGAGATGGACTAGGTAAAGTAAAGGAAACAATAAAGTTTATGGTAATAATTATAAATATCAAAAGGGTTATATACAGTTCGGAAATAGAGATTAATTGACTGGCAATAAAAGTTCCTAATACACCGCCTAAAATAGTGAGAGATGCGGATTTAGTGAAGATATATTTTAGCTTTTCTGGGGCAAAGAGTTCGGTGATATATACTTGGATAGAAGGTCTAAAAATACTACCCGCTAATTGTATGAGCATTTGTGTGATAAATAAAATGAGTATAGATTTTAAAAAGAAATAAAAAAAGAGAAGTGAGATGGAAGCTAAGGTTAAAGCGAGCGAACAAGTAATCATTTTTTTTGTATCCCAACGATCTACTATAGCCCCAATATAAATATTTAAAAGTAAACTGGGTAAAAAACCGAAGCTAATATATAACCCGGTTAATGTAGAGCTACCCGTAGTTACAAATATTGTCCAGGAACTAATGACTAAATATGCGCTACCTATAAAATCTAATGTGAATTGAAGAAAAATAATTTTTTTTAGGTTAGACATGTTCTTGCAACTCCTAACAATTAAGATATAACTGAAGTATAAAGTAGACAAAAAACAATAAAAATAGACAATTTCATTCTATTTTTGTCCACTTTTAAGGAGGCTAGGAAAGTAATTGAAGGATTTATTGAAATTATGGTCTTTCCATTCAAATGAATTTTTGATTTCAGATTTAGCAGTGGAACTAGACTTAAGCCCAAAACAGACAACTAGAAAATTAAAACAGTATGAAGAGAAAGGATGGCTAACGTATGTACCTGGAAAAGGGAGAGGAAATCGATCAACGCTAAGCTGGAATAAAAATATAGAGGAAATTCTCAATGAAAAAATAGCTACGCTAAATTTAAAGGGAAAGCTGCAAAAACAAATAGCACTCGAAAATTTGCCAGAGTCTGCAGTGTCACTGCTGATTTCATTGCTTCTTTTACCAGATAATATGGGGACTCCAATACTCAAAATACCTATATACAATAAAGAGATTGAATTGAATTCACTAGATCAATTGGATACAGAAAGAGCCTGGATTCTTTCTACTGTTTATAGCAAGTTAGTAGATGAAAATGGCGACGGAGATTTAGCTTATTATTGGGAAACGAGGGGAGAATATCATTTGTTTTTCATTCGGCCAAATGTCTACTGGCATAATGGTGAGCGTATGACAATTACTCAAATTATTTGTTCCTTACAAAAAACCTTTCAATATAAAAAGTTTGATAAGTTCACTCGGAAGTTAAAAGAGATTAAAGGTTTTGAGAAGGGGATTGCTATTCATTATGACGGTTCCTTAAAAGAGCTATTAAATTTATTCGGCCAAATTGAATTTTCTATTCAATACCAAAGCCAGTCCTCTGGAGCTTTTATATTGAATAAGATTACCGAGGGACAATATAAACTAACAATGAATAGAAATTATTATTTAACCAAACCGATTATGTCAGAGATTATCCTTCAAACTATCCCTAGCCAGTTAATAAGAAAGCTCTCTTTAGATAATATGAGGACATTTAATTTAGTTGAAAAGCTAGAATATGCTGGGACATTTTATCTTTATTACAACACCCTATCACCAAGTTTCAAAGAACAAGAAGTACTTGATTTTTTCTCGTTTTTTGCAAAAAAAGTTTCGGAATTAGATCCTACAAAGCAAAATGTAAGACCAGATATAAAAGGAAATATATCTATTACACAACCATTAAAAGTTGGATATGTAGTAAATAAGAATAAATTTTTCAGTCTATTAAACTCATTAGTAGATGAAACGATTCAAGTGGATCATTTGCATACGTTAGATTTAAAAAATCCTAAAGAACTTTCCAGTTACGATTGTTTAATTGTCCCAATGTTTGATAATGAGTCTTATCAAATATCTGAAATTTTTGAGTCAACATTTCAGTGTAAAATACCGTTATATGATTCGTATCGTCTCATGTACTATCCTAAAGAATTTATAAGAAGAGGAACGGATAGTTTTGGCTACCCAAATTTAAAAGAAAGTTTTCTAAGTGATAGCAATTAGTGACTGACAAAAATACATGAGAAGAGTATATGAATCCTTGAGAAAAACTGAAATTGTAGCTTGGACAGAAGAATGGAATAAAATATATTTTTTAGAAGAAAAGATATTGAAAGGTATAATGAAAGAACAATTACTTACTATTTTCCATATTGGAAGCACTTCGATACCGACAATAGGTTTCGCGAAGCCTATCATAGATATTTTAATTACGGTAAAGGATATTAAAAGGGTTGATCTATACAATAGCGAAATGGTGAAATTGGGCTACGAACCACATGGTGAGAATGGAATTGTTGGGAGAAGATATTTCACTAAAGGGAAAGAAAAAAGAACGCATCATGTACATATTTTCCAAGCAGGTAATGAAAGCATAAGTACGCATTTGAATTTTAAGGAATATCTATTAAATAACCCTTTAGAAGCTAAAAAGTATGGAGATATAAAAATAAATTTGAAAAAACAGTTTCCTACCGATCACTATAAATATCAAGAAGAAAAACAGCAGTTCGCGGGGGAGCTAGCTGCAAAAGCAAATAAATGGGCGGCAACACAAAAAAATTAACGGCTAAAACAAGCTCAGAATATCATCATAGTGGCATTCAACTGCGCCGGGCTAAGGTTCCAGCCAATCGCGAAGAATTATATTCCCATACGTGCTAGTAGCATCCAACACTCCATTTATCAAACTGCAATACTAATCTTAAGAATTTCTTCATATTTATAATAGATAGAACTTCATATTTACTACATATAATTAAACTATCCTGCTTTAACAGGCAGTAAGTTCAAATGGTTGAACTATATTCATCATGATGAAGAACACCATTAATTAAAGTTTCACTATAAAAGAAGAAGCAAGAAGGTGACGGCGTGCAAAAGTTGAGAATATTAGTCGTGGATGATGACCAAGAAATTCGCGATGGCATTGAGATTTACTTGAAGAATGAGGGCTATGATGTCATTAAGGCAGCGGACGGCATTGAAGCGCTTGAACAACTAGAGCAGGCAGAAGTTCATTTAATTATTTTAGACATTATGATGCCGAAGATGGATGGCATCACCGCTACTTTTAAAATTCGCGAGCAGCGCAATATTCCAATCCTCATGCTATCAGCGAAGTCAGAAAGTACGGACAAGATTCACGGGCTTTCAGTAGGCGCAGACGATTATGTCACTAAGCCCTTCCACCCGCTAGAATTAATGGCGCGTGTAAAAAGCATGTTACGCCGCTACGTTCAGCTTGGCACACATCTACAGGATGAGCAGCAACAAGTCGGTATCACGCTCGACACGAATGCAAAAGCAGTGCGTAAGGATGGCGAGCTTATTAAGCTTACGCCGATTGAATACAAGATTACCGAGCTGCTACTAAAAAATGTAGGGCGCGTGTTTTCGATTCAAGAAATTTACGAGCTTGTATGGAAAGAAGAAGCCTATAATGCCGAAAACATTGTTGCCGTCCATATCCGAAAAATACGTGAGAAAATTGAGGATAATCCAAAAAATCCACGTTATTTGAAAGTTGTATGGGGACTTGGCTACAAAATGGAGAAATAGGCTCGAAATTGCGATCACGTTCGGCAGCGTTGTCGCGGCAGTTATAGGAATCTTCTATATAAGCACAGCAACGATCAACTTTATCGTAGAGAACTACGAGCAAACAGTGCTAACAATACAAAAGTTATTAAGGGGTGGCTATATTGAAGAATAAAAAATCTCTTCTTGTGCGACTTTTTCTTTTATTTATTGCGACAGTAGCCGTTTCATCAATGCTAAATCAAGGACCGAGGTATATATTTGGAAATTATTTTGAATCAGGCAATTTCCTTCATGAACAGCAAGAATACATTGGTAACTTAAATAAATATGTATTGAATCCGTTAAATAAAGAAGAGCTAATGGCGCAAATTGAAGTAACGAAAAAAGAAATTGAGTATTATCGCAATTACTACGGTACACTGTCCGAGCAAATTGCGAATATCGAACAGCAATACGCAGAACAAGTGGCTGGTAATGAAAATGCAGCGGCTGACAATGCCTATATCGCGGCAATCGAGCTAGAGCGTGACGCGAAAATCGTAGAAGTGAAAAAGAACTTTGAAGACGACGCAGTAGTTACTGAAAAAATTCGTGCGATAAAAGAGGAAGCATTGAATCGCTTTTTCGTGAGTTATGAATCAGAGCGTAAAAGCTTTATTAATTCATACTCCAATTATGGATATTCGTTAACAAATCAGGAAACAGACGTGACCGTTGAAAGTGGCGAAGATGAAGGTGCACATTTATATACAGAGGAAGTGGCGATTTCTTTTGGTAGCAAAGGTCGTGATATTCCAACGAAAACAATTCATTTCAATGACTCTGAGTATGAAGCGGGCATAATGGATTCGAGCATAATGGTTTCATACCCAGATGCAGCCTATAAAGGTGAAATTTACATTCCGAAATCGGCGCTGAAAAACTCAGATTTTGAACATGATTACAACGTATTTACAATAGCAAAGCTTCTATTTCTAGCATTATGGGCGCTTGGCATTGCGGCAATCATCCTATTGTTCACTAAATTCAAGCTAACACGGGCGCACTTTGAAGGCTTTGACAAGCTCGCAGTAAAAGTGAAAAATTGGCCGTTAGATGTGCATATTGCGGTGACTGTAATTGTAGGATTCTTCACAATTGAGGCTTTCGAATCGATGACCTACATGGTGTCAGCAATCCCGCACTATACAATGAATTACCGTATATGGGATGTAGTGGAGACGGTGATTGGAGGTGCCTTTAACTTTGCACTCCTAGGCGTAACAATCTTTTTAGGGATATGGCTATTCGATCGTCTAACAGATCCGAAAGTAGAGCAGCAATTAAAAGGAATGTACATGGCAAGATTTTCTGCTGCAACAGTTGAAGTATTTTTAAATCGCTCAATTGGCAAGCAAACATTCGCCATGCTGATTGTCTTTTATCTAGGTGGATTTGGTTTGTTCATTGGACTTCAAGACGGTGGATTATTTGCCTTCTATTTATTCCTTTTCACCTTCATTTTAATCCCGACGCTATATGTGTTCCTTCGTCGGATGGGGTACTTAAATAAAATTATGAAGCAAACAGCAGATATGGCAGAGGGGCGTTTAACATCTGGCATTGAGATTCGCGGTAAATCGCCACTTGCTGAGCATGCGAAAAACTTAAATGCATTGCAGGATGGTGTAAGAAAATCGGTGACGGAACAGGCGAAAAGTGAACGGTTGAAAACAGAGCTTATCACCAATGTTAGCCATGATTTACGCACGCCATTAACGTCAATTATTACGTACACAGATTTACTGAAAAATCCGGATTTAACACCGGAAGAACGTGCGAAATATGTGGAAATTTTAGATCGTAAAGCAGATCGTCTAAAGGTACTGATCGAAGACTTATTCGAAGTATCGAAAATGACGAGTGGAAACGTAGAGCTACTGAAGCAAAAAGTCGATATTGCACAACTTCTGCAGCAAATTACGGGTGAGCGCAAAGAGGAATTCACTACGGCTGGACTAGATTTACGTGTTTCAATTCAAAATCAACCATTATTTGCAAGCGTTGATGGGCAAAAGCTATGGCGTGTACTCGATAATTTAATGAACAACACATTGAATTATTCATTAATAGGCACTCGTGTTTATGTAACGTTAAGCGAGCAAAATGGTATTGCAAAATTTACGGTGAAAAACGTGTCGAAATATGAATTAGCTGAAGATACGATGGAATTATCAGAGCGCTTCAAACGTGCAGATTTAGCGCGTCACACAGAGGGGTCTGGTCTTGGCCTAGCGATTGCACAATCAATTATTGAGTTACACGGCGGTAAAATGGAAATTGAGGCAGACGGTGATTTATTTAAAGTAACAGTTTCATTACCTTGTATGTAAGTAAATAGGGGGATTCCCCCGAAGGAAAGGGCTATTCATCCGTATACGATGAATAGCCCTTTAAACTTGGCTCCATGTCAAATGTTGGATTGTAGGGGAGCTTTTATTCCAATTGATATTCTCCAACAGGAAGGAGGAAATCAAATTTTGCTTCCACATTGCCAGTCCAGTAACCATTGCTACCAGATGCGAGATGTATTTTTTCGTTGTCTTTAAATAGATTCATGCCTAAATAATAGGTTTCGTATGAATAAAACATGCCGAATAAATCGATTTGATTGCTACTAGGTAAATTTAATGGCTGCATGACGATAGCGAAGTCTTCAGAAACCTTTAATGTACCATAATTTCCCATTCCCTCAATCTTTTCTACTAGCTGGATTTTTGGCTCATAGTGGTGTTCATTATCCGAAATCATATAAGAACGATCTTTCATTAAATACAATTCCATATAATCGACTGTATCTTTCGGATAATGCCAAATGATGTATTTTGTGGAGGGATCCTTATCATCCAATTGCCACACCGCAGTTTCACTTTTTTCAAATTTAATCAATTGCCACTTTGCCCTTGCCCAGCGGTAATAGCTTACTCCTGGCTGTCCATCATCCGTGATAAAGGGCACAAAATAATTGTAATCGTCTAACTGCACACGATCCTCAATCGTATATATTTTGACATTATGATCAAACGCATTTATTTCGTCGATAATTTGTTGTTTTTCTAAAAATGCTTCTGGCTTTGTGAAATATAAATAATAAATAATGCCGGTAGCAACAGCTACTACAATTAATATAGCCAGCCATTTTTTACTCATCTAAGTTCACCCCATTTAATAAGGATTGCTTTGATTTAAAATAAATTTGACGGAATTCAGTTGTAATTAATAGCCCTGTGCCATCGTGCTCTAAGTAAATCCTAGGTGTATAGCCACTTCCCCATTTTGCAGGCGTATTCGCTATTAGGTATGGAAAGCGTTCTTTCCGTGGTTCATTGTTTAATTCATAGGTTTCCCTATACCATGCATCACTGTAAAAATCATGCTCTTCAAAATCAGCCAGTAATTCTAACGCATCCTTGCTAAACGCGGCATCCTTCGTGGCAGAAGGATGAATGGCTATAATTTTCGCATCTGAAAGATCTTGTATATAAGTGTAGATCTCCTCCTCGGGATAGAATAACCCGTGCACTAAGATTCCTAAAATAGTAGAAGCTAAAAATAAATAATTGGCAGAAAACCCGAGCCAGGCAAATTTGCGGTACTTTTTCCAACTATTTCTGCGCTTTAGTATCCAGAATAAAATCAATAAACCTAATGGTATAACAGCAATTTGTATCGGTCGTTCAAAGAATGTAAGCGTAATTGAAACAGAGAAAAAGCCGACTAAAATTGCTACGACTACTTTCCAAACAACCGGTTTTTCATCTTGCTTATTGTAAATCTTGTAACTCACAGCGCCGATTATGGGCCAACCCACAGCAGTCAAAATTAACGATATAATATTACCTTGCCACATAAAAAACCTCCAGTCTTATACTTCATATTCGACTTAGCAGTTTGATTTCCTTTAAATGTAAATAAACAAAAATACCCCATAGAATAGACACTTTGAAAAAGGTCTATTCTATGGGGTACTTTATTATTAGCAAATAAAATTATGTCTTTAGCTTTACATTTTTAATTACAATTTTACTGCGAGGGATACTTGGGATATTCACCATATTGTAACTATGGTCTTGGTCAGGGAATTCATAAGTAATTTCATTCACAAGGAAATTTAGGCTCACTTTCATAATTTCAATCGTTACCCATTCACCTGCACAGCGGT
Organism: Solibacillus sp.; assembly: GCA_045617525.1. GTDB lineage: Bacteria > Bacillota > Bacilli > Bacillales_A > Planococcaceae > JAZLIT01. The sequence continues at coordinate 17,288 of JAZLIT010000260.1, forward strand.
GTCCCCCCAAATAATCCCCTCCACCTTGGGGTATAAATTCAAACGGGCTTTCTTGCCAATTGGAAAAGCGGGCAGGGTTGAACACATCAGGATTATCCCAAATTTTAGGGTCATGATTTGTGCCATAAAGGTCTAAAAGAGTTAAGGTACCTTTTTCAAATTGATAGCCATTCCAAATAAAATCTTTCTTCACCAAAGCTTGCAAAAATGGGAAAAATGGATAAAAACGACGAACCTCCTGAATAAACATTTCTGCATATTTTTCATCGCCAATTTGAAGCTTCTCCCTTTCTTTCGGATAATGATGCACTGCTAAAGCAATGAAATTGATAAAAATAGCAATTGCCACAATCGGTCGTAAAATATTGATTACTTCAACAGTAGCAATTTCTATATCAAGTAAGTTGCCATCTAGTTCACGATGCCAGGCGAATCTATATAAGGCTGTATTTTCAGGGGGAGTGACTGTTCCTTGACGAACCTTTTCAATGAGTTCTTTCATCCATTTTTCAGCATTATTCCGCGCATTTCTTCCCATCCAATGCTTTGGTCCAATAGCTCCTGCCGACTCGAACATTGACGCAAAATAATTTGCTAAATTCTTTATTTCACTTTCTTGAACGGGTACTCCCGCCCACTCACAAGCTGTCCGGAATAAAATCTCCTTAGTTTCCTCATAAAGAATTACTTTATCGGCCGCTTCCCATTTTGATGCTGCTGACGTCCACTGCTTTTTGGTGATGTCAGTTAGCCTACTAAGTTCAGCAGGAGACATGATGGACATAAACATTTCTTTGCGATGCTTATGAGCTTGTCCATCTAATGCTTGAACACCGTTCTTGCCTAATAATGTTTGTTGTACTCGGTTCGGTGCTGCATCTTTCCTTTTGAACTTTTCAGGATCATAAAAAAGTTCTGCCGCCTCTTTACCTCCCATGCAGATTGCTTTTTTCCCCAGTAATCGGGTTTCGAAAATGTCAGAATTAAAACTACGACGTTTATTCAAGATATACATATATCCTTCTCTAACAAGGCTTAAACTATGGTCTATTCCTTCTTCTCGAGGGATTTTTCTTGTATTTGACATATAATCAACTCCATTTCTAACGAGCTAGTCCTATTATTTCTCTTTCGTCGCTTATTTATTCTATAGATGTGTAGTGCTAAACAAATTAATCAAAGTAGTAAACTGTGGGCTGCCTAAGTTTGAACTTGCAAGAGCGATAAATTTAACTACCAAAAAAAGGGTTCTTATTCTATTATTTTAATAAGAGTTAAAATAGGAATGATAAAAAGATAGAGGGACGTGGAAATAGTTGAATAATCAACGCTGGATGTCACAAAATTTCTTCACGTTCTTTTTAACGTGGGGAATTTTCTTACCGTATTGGACGGGATTCTTAATTGCAGTAAAAGGGATGGAAGTTGCCGAGGCCAGTTTAATAATGAGTCTAGGCTTACTGGCACGCGGCTGCTCAACGCTGTTTTTATTCCCCTATATTTCGAAAAAATGGAGCGGGAAAAATGTTTTAATGTTATTAGCGTTTTTATCTGTGGCTACAGGCGTTTTATACATACCTGCTGAATCCTACGCAGCTTTGCTCGTTGTAACGGTACTATTTAGCTTGTTCTATCCTGCACTTATGCCGGCACTTGATAGTATGGCAGGCGTTTTAGTGCAACGAGGCCAACTTGATTATGGCAAAAGCCGCTCATATGGCTCGTTTGGCTTCATCGTAATGGTGCTAGTGATAAGCATGGTGACGGGGAAATTTGGCGATGGTGCATTATTAACGTTCCTGTTAAGTGGGATTTTAGCATTGGCTATTTTATCGACGTTAAAGGCGCCGGAAGCATTAATGGAAAAACCTGAGCCAGCAGCGGGCAAGGCATTCACGATGAGCAGTCTGTTTAGCATAAAACACTTCACAACGGTCATGATCATCGCAATTTTATTACAGGGTGCACACGCAGCTTATTATAACTACGGCTATATTTACTTGCAGCATTTAGGCGTTTCGAAATATTATATTGGCCTCATTATTAATATTGGCGTTGTTTTTGAAATACTCTTTTTCGCGAAGGCTGCTAGATTATTTAGAGGCTGGTCACCTGCAAAATTATTAGTGTTTGCTGCAGCGGGTTCAACGTTACGCTGGCTGCTTATTGCACTCGTGCCCTCGATTCCGGTATTCATTGCATCGCAAACATTGCATGCCTTTTCATTCGCAATGGCGCATTACGCGGTTATCCTCTTCCTAACGCAAAGCTTGCCGAAGGAGCAACTGCCAAATGCACAAGGCATGTACAATGCGTTCGCGCTTAGCTGGAGTACTGCAGTGCTAACATTTTTCGGCGGCTGGCTATATGAAATCGAACCACGCTACGCCTTTTTAGGAATGGTGGTTTGCACCGTGCCAGCGATGTTGCTGGCGATGGGATTGCAGCGGAAGAGTTCGGCATTTAGAAATTCATAAAAATAATTCAGCACACCAAACCGCGCGCTTAAACCAGTGTAAATCCTGGCCAAGCGCGCGGTTTTCTTATTTCTAAAGACCGCCTGTTAATAGAAGGTAGATGCCCCATAAGCAAAAGCCTAAAATAGTGATTAGGAGTATCTTTTCTGTAAGAGTAGAGAAGAAGTCGGATTTTTCTTTTTCAGGTATTTTCTTATCTCTATCATGCCACAGCTTGATTAGCGGACCAATCATTTTAGAGGAATCCACGTAGATTATGTGTAAGGTAGTAGGCAATGAAATTTAAGGAGGAATTACGATGGTTACACAAAGAATTAGCTTAATTACGCTAGGTGCATTTAATCTGCCAAAGCTGCGCGCTTTTTATAAAAGTTTAGGCTGGAAGGAAGCAGAATTCAGCTCAGATACATATGCCTCCTTTAAAACGGCCGGCGTAATGCTTACACTTTTTCCGATTGAGGAATTAGCAAAGGACGCGGGCGTAAAATTCACACAGAGCGTGGACACATTCCGCAATGTGACATTTGCCATCAATCTTGATCGCATCGAAGAAGTGGACACAACAATTGAAAAGATCCGAGCACTAGGCGGAAAAATTTTAAGGGAACCAAGCACAGCGGAATGGGGAGGCCGAACATCTTATTTTGCAGACCCTGAAAATAATTTGTGGGAAGTAGCATGGAATCCGGATTCGGTGTTTGACGAGCGCGGGGCGATGATTGGGTATTGAAGTGAACTGTACATGAAAGTAAGAAACCACCTTTTACGGAAATCGTAAAAAAAAGTGAGTTCTTTTAATTGTCATAAAACTAGAACAAAACAAGTTGTTGTTTATCGTCTGATTCACGTTCTATTAAAGCCTTTACAGTCCATTGTGCAATGGGTACTGCTAAAGCTTTTCCGAGTAAAACAGGAACGGAATTGCCAATCTCTTTGTATTGCTTATCAAGGCGATTATTTATTTACACATTTAAATCACCACCATAAGTAAAATCATGCAAATCTAGAAATGTTTGAATAAATACAATTTCCTTTACAGAAAGGCGACGATGCTTGACATCCAGAAGCTTGAATTGTAAAGCTACAATTCAACCGGAAAAGTTAAATAATCAAAAAAAGGAATTAACACAAACTTATTTATTATGCGCTATAATTAGACAATATATATTAAAAGAGGTGGCGTATGAAGTATATCGGATGGGAATTCCCCTTAAATAATTTTGGGCGAATAGATGGTTTAAATGATTCGGGAATCCATCATTTTATGTCGGACCCAATAATTTCAATGACAAGGGAGGTATTACAAGATTCACTAGACGCTGTTTTTGATAAGACAAAGCCGGTTATCGTTATATTTGAAAAATTCGATTTATTGGTGAGCGATTTACCAGAATTTGATCAATTAGAAAATATATTTATACAATGTTTGGCTACTTGGAAAGAAAATCAAGAAGCAGCTAATTTTTTTGATAATGCTCTTAAATTAATAAGAGAGTCGAAAAAAATACCGATTTTGGCTATTAGAGACTTTAATACTACCGGGTTGGAAAATATTGGAGATCAAATTCGGGGTGGATTTAATAGCTTAGTAAAATCTGTAGGCGTGACGCATAAACCTTCAACTGCAAATGGATCTTTTGGAATTGGTAAACATGCACCATTTGCAACTTCATCATTGAGAACGATGATTTATGGTACATATAACCATCAAGAGGAAAAGGCCATTCAGGGGGTTGCTAAGTTAGCAAGTTATGATACAGGAACTGGAATATTTACTCAAGGAACTGGTTATTACGGAATAAAAAAAGATTTATCACCTTTACGGAAGATATCCAAAATACATTCTAAATTTCAAAGACAAGATTATGGTACGGATAAATTTGTAATAGGATTTAATGGTAAGGCACAATGGTATGTAGAAGTTGTAGAAGCAATAGTGAGCAGTTATTTGGTTGCTGTTATGGAGGAAATGTTAGAAGTAAGAATAGCTGGTTTAATTATTAATAAAGTAAATATGAAAGCTATTATAAAATTTGTAATGGATAAAAAACCAAAAAGTTTAGTTGGACAATTTTATGAGGCGTATATTTCTGAACATAGTAAAGTAATTGAAAAAATATTTTTAACACCAAAGGGTGAAGAAGAACTAATTAAACTATTTTTATTGACGAACGAAGGTTTTAAAAAGAAAATTGCAATGTATCGTGGTTCAGGAATGAAAATATTTGAAAAAGACCGATTTCGAACACCAATTGAATTTTCTGGTGTAATAGTTGTTCAGGGGAAAAGGTTAAATGAGATCTTTAGAAAGATGGAACCGCCTACTCATGATAAATGGGAGGCAAATTTATATTTGCCTGGATTAGGGGAGCCACAAGATTACGCTAAAAATTTAATGAAGGATTTAAATGAATGGTTAAGGGATGAAACAAAGAAACTTATTTTAGAAAAAGAAGAAGATGTTATTGAATTAAAAGGGTTAGAAAATATATTACCTAATGTCACTGAACAGGAGGCACCTTTTAAAAAAATTAATGAGCAATCGGCTATTAACGAAAAAGTTATAAAAATAAATTATAAAAAAGTAGCTGTAATTAGGAATTCCTATAGTAAACAAGAAAAAGGAAAAATTAAACGTGGACGTAAAGAAAAAGAAGTGGAAAAAACACCACTAAAAGAAAATAGCATTAATAAAAGAAGTACTACTACTCAAAGAAGACCAAGAGCTGAAGTAGAGCGAATTCGATTATTTAGAAAAAACGATGAAGAAAATAGATATAGACTTATTGTAGTTCCATCTGAAATTGGTGATTTAACTTTAACTGTAAAAATTGCAGTTGAAGTAGGTAAGGCAAATGATGTTCAAATAAAAAATGTCTTTCATGAAGGAAAAGCTGTCACATTTGAGGGTAATAAAATAGGTCCAATAGAAGTTGTTGAAAAAAATAAATTAATTATTGATGTAGAGTTTGAAACAATGAGTCGCTATTCACTGGAGGTAACCGTATGAGAGTCAAGGAGATATATTACCCCTATCCCGTGTTGACACCATATTCGGATGATATTATAGGGGACAAATTTATTGGTGATGTTCGACTACATTTACTAGATAGTGAAATACAATTTGAAGTAAATATGCAGTTAAATAATATAACCCTATTAAAGTTAATTGAAGAAGATAAAGTGCTATTTGCTATCCAATTAAGCTGTCAGTCAACTATGCAACGTTTTTTATTTACTACAAAAAACACGAAATATATATTTAGTATTAACAGTAAATTATTAAGTGGGACGGTATATGTTAACTTTTATGTTATAGCAAATAATTTAATTAATAACTATTCTAATTTGAATTTTCATAAGGATTATGAAGGAGAAAAATTTAATATTCAAAAAGGAGAAAAATTGGCGATTGCTCAAACAATTCATTTAGAAATTGAAAAGGAAGCAATTATAAATACAAGTTCTATTTTTCAACTTGTTCCAAATTATGAAGAAAATGGCCCGTTATTTTCGATAGATATTTTGGATAAAATCATTATTCGTATTCCAATTGAAGTGCATCATAAAATCCAAACGCTTTATCAATATGGGTCTTCCGTGAACACTATGTTAATATCATTATATTATTTACCAGCTTTAGTTGAAGTACTCTATTATATAAAGGAATTAATAATCAATCAAAGTTTAGAAGAAGAGGAAAATAGAGAATGGTTTAAATCTTTAAATATTAGACTTAATAATCTAGGTGTAAACATTAATGAGTTAGATTCAGAATATAATCTTACGAATTTGGCATTAAGGATTCTAGAAGACCCTAACTGTAAATCTTTAGATGTTATAGAGAATCAATGGGAGGGCGATTGATATGATTGTTTTACAAGATTCAATGTTACAGGTATTGAAGTCAAATATTAGAAGTGGTTTAGAGGGTTATATGGAAAACTCTATTTGGTGTGCGGAATTTTTAGGGATAGAAGAATCCACTTTAGTGGTACCTATAAACTTAACCTTTGGAGAAGGTAAAAAAAGCGACTATGATTTAGAGCATTCAATTAAGATACATCAAACGTTAGGACAAATCCCTATTTATTTAGCTAATAATGAAAAATATTGGACATTTCATACACATGTAACTTTTTGGAATTATATGCGTGAAAGATGGCCAATAGAAGATGCTCAAAAAAATAAAGAAAACTTTATTTTAAATAGGTACTTTTTTGGGCCAGCAACGATTTACCGTAATGGACTGGCAAGATTATGGTGGTATGCATATATAACATTTGACAGTGATTTAGAGGATCCTTATTTTTACACAAGGATTCTTTTAAGAACACAAGATATTGCTGGTTATGTAGCACAAACAGGGAATATTGCGAGGAATAAGAAGGTCTTAAAGGCTTCATTAAATGTTATTAGCATATTACTAGATATGGAAGAACAAAATATTATTAAACTTAAAGATAGAGAGCAATTTATTAGAAATATTTTTAAACATGCCAATTCTTTATCTTCGGTTAGGGTTCTTGAATTTTTAGATTTAGTAGAATTACAAGAAGAATTATATAGCTATTGTGTGAATCAGATTAATAGTGAAGAATTTTGGTTAACAAAAATTAATGTCTAATTGATTTGAGTAATTGGATCTACGTTAAGAATTTAGACACACTCTGCTTAACTTTTTTGATGCGCAACATCCATTTTTAGTGTTCCACATTCCGAGTAGCCCGGTCAAGGTGAAAAGAGCCTTTGACCGCCTACTCGGAATGTAGAGCTGAAATGATAGGAAGTTGCGCCCGAAAAATGTGGTGGGGAATGAAGTTATAACTCTGTGTTTACTACACAGCTGCTCGGTATAGTTTTTTATAGGCATCGGGTTAATCGTTTTTGAAAATTTCCACTTGTATATTGTAAGCCTAAATCTGTATGGAAAATGAGGCCAGAGGGTGGCTTTTGATCTGCTACTACGTTGTCGAGCGCATCTAAAACTAGATCAACGGTCATTCTACGGACAAATTTATAACCGACAATTATCTTCGTATGAAGCTCTAAAACTGACGCCAAATAACATCAACCATCGCCCAATGTGTGAATATACGTAATATCTACCACCCATCTTTGATTGATGGTTTCGGTTGTGAAATTCTGTTCCAGCAAGTTTTCACGCGCCTCCACGGGTGTTTTCGATGAAGCAGGTTTGTACTTTTTTGATGTGGATTTAATTTTGAAATGATTTATGGACAGAGAGGTAAAAGGTTTTATTGAAATCCATCATCTTAAGACTTTAAGTATATTAGCAGGGGCAGAAGAAGTTGATCCACACAGTGATTTAATTCCGCTTTGTGCGAATTGTCATAGGATGATGGTATATAGAAGTCAGTACGAGGTATTAAGTTTAGAGGTATTAAAAAATTAATAGCATTTCAAAAAGATAACTTTCCGAGAAATTAAATACTCGGAAAGTTATTTTCATAGATCTAATGAAAAGGTAAGTTGCTCATCCTTGAGTTGTGCTTGTTCAATGAATGGTTTAATCTCTTTGGCAATACTTCGAGCCATAATCGGCGGAACTGAATTGCCAATCTGCATATATGTTTTAGTAAAAGACCCTTTAAAATAATAGTCATCAGGATAAGACTGGACTCGAGCAGCTTCACGAGGTGTAAGACCTCTCGCCTGTGTGGGATGAATATACATATTACAATCGAATTTCATATGTGCTGTAATCGTTTTACATGGTTGGTTGTAAATTAATTTATAATATTTATCCTTGAAAATGTTATTACGACTTGCATAAGGCATAATATCAGCAATTTTTGGGTCGTCCGATTTATCACCTTGGTAAAGGCGACCGAAAATTTCAATATCGCGATCGTTATTATAGCGAGCTTTATGATTATATAAAAAAAGTGGTGTTTGGTTACAATTCAGTTGTTGACGGTAGTGGTTCTGTGAATAATCATTAAAATCGGTCATCAAATAGCCAGATTCATCAGATTCGTGATCTGTAGCATTTTTAATAGTCAATGCTTTTAAAGATGGTAAATCTTCAATTGCATCAGCAAGTGTTTGTGTTACTTGTTGTTTATTTTGGGATGAAATCCTATCGAAAATGACTCTATTGTCGACACCAATTTTATTGCCAATAAAAATTATTCTTTTACGGTGCTGTGCTACACCAAAATCTGCAGCATTAAGCACTTCAAAATCAACATTATATCCTACGTTTTTAAAATCTTCGACAATCTGTGAAGCAATCTCTTTCATTCCAATAACATTCTCCATCACGAAAAATGTAGGGCGTATTGAGGCAACGACGTTAACAAATTCTTTGTATAATTTGTTACGTGGATCATCAATTAAGCGTTGCTGGTTTGCAAGGCTAAAGCCTTGGCACGGGGGACCACCAATAACTATATCTACATAGGTGTTTTGTGTATAGTTTTGTACTGTAAGTGCAAAATCTTGAATATCTCCTAGAACCACCTTAGTCGGGTCTACTTCAGGGTGATTATAAGTATATGTTTCAATGCAACTAGGTTCAATATCATTGGCAAAAACAATCCGATAGCCGGCCTGTGAAAAGCCTAAAGACATACCTCCAGAGCCACAAAATAAGTCAACAATTGTAGGCTTGTTACTTAGTTGATCCTCTAACTGTAATTTAGTACGACATTTTTTACAAATTTTAGGTAGATGGCATAGCTGGTTTTCATGCTGAATTAACGATAATAATGAGGAGAACTCGTCTTCAGAAATTTTGACTTTTAATTTAACCCATTTACAAAAATCATCATAATAAACCTTTTCTTCAAGGAAACCAATGTCTACAGCAGCTTGTACAGCTAAAGCATTAGAAATAGAAGAGTTTTTATTTATTAGACGTAAATGTTTGACTGCATCTATAACATAAGCGGCCAATTGCTTTTCATCATTTTTTGTATCTATTTGTTCAAAAGGTTTAAACATAGTTGACCGTCTCTTTTCTTAATTCATTTGGTAGCACATCTAAAATACTTTCAGCAAGTGCTTTCGCAACGTTTACAGTAACGGCGTTTCCGAATTGTTTATAGGCTTGTGCATCGGATACTACTATTTCATAGTCTTTAGGAAAACCTTGAAGACGAGCGCATTCTATGGGAGTAAGGCGACGGATATTTGTCTTGCCATCCCTTTCTGCTAATTCACTTGGTTGAGTTACATAATTATCTTGATTAGCGCGGTGCATTTTAGCCATTGTCGCTGTTAAAGGTCGTGCAATTTTTAAATCAATCTCTGATCTTGAGTAATAGCCTCCAGAACCATGAGATAAGATAGTCGGTAAAATTTTATGACTTAAATAATATTTTGAGTCAACATTTGATTCTAATATATCTTGGAGTGTACTTTCTAGTGTTTTTTTTGTTGGGAATTTGAATGGTACCTTCATTTGTTGTGCGATATCTTTCCGAATACAAATTAAAAATAGACGATTTCGAACTTGTGGTGTTTGAAAGTTAACGCTGTTTAGGACATCATAATGAACTTCATAGTTTAATAAATCTAAAGTGTTTAAAATAGTGTTTAATGTTCTTCCACCATCATGATTTTTTAAATTACGTACATTTTCTAAAATAGCAAGGGCTGGTTGATGATATTCCAATATACGAGCGACTTCAAAAAATAAAGTGCCTCTTACATTATCCATAAATCCTTGTTGTTCACCCATCATAGAAAATGGTTGGCATGGGAAACCGCCAATTAATACATCATGAGCAGGAATTTCAAACTCATGAATTTGAGATAAATCTCCATGAACAATGTGATCCCCAATATTATGTTTATAGGATTCTACAGCATATTTATCAAAATCATTTGCAAATACGATGTCGAATCCGGCTTGCATAAACCCTAAATCCATACCTCCGCATCCACTAAATAAAGAAACTGTTTTCATATTTTGATAAACTCCTTAATCTTACTGTTTATTATTTTTAGCTATATATTCAATCATCCACTCACGGATTATTGTAGAACAATATAAATTTTGCTCGTGTACGATATACATAAATTGGTCTTTTATTTCGGGCTCAATAGTAATTTCTATTTTAGCTGTTTTTATTTTCCCAGCCGGCCTACCCCGTTTTTTTGAAGCGTCCATTATATCATCTCCGTGTAGTTTTTGTTTATTATAGCATTTTAGACCCTGATTGAAAAGAGGGGAAGAACGTATATTCTTTTCTGTGTATATTTATAGTTATGGAATATAATAATGTTATAAAGGGGGAGTAGAGTTGGAAATTAAAACAATAGTTGAAGAGTTAAATCGAGTGTTTAAAGAAGAAAATATAGATCTAGTATTAAATCCAAATGATTTTGAATGTGGATTTATAGAAAATGTACCTCACTCAGAAGTTATTAGACCTACTAAAAAGGAACAAAGACAAACGCAAGAGGAAACCGGAATAGCATTACCACAACCCGTTCGAAGCAAACGCTCAGATGCAAGCAGTGAAAACTCGAATAATCAAACACATTATGTTATCTCTGGTGCGGAGTACTTTGACTTTTTAACACAGGGAGGTGGAAGTGATTCTCCGTTTAAATATCGTTATCCTTTTTATTTATATCCTGAGAACCTAAGACTCCTATTAAATAATGTACCGAATGGCTACTATCCTCAAGAAATTAAGGACTATCTGGTTCAAAACTTTATTGAAACAAAACAAACATATCAAGCATCGATTGGAGCAATTGCAACAACACAAGGGCGGATGATGTTAGCTAGTAAAGAAATGGTTTTAGATGATGAAGCAGGGGAATTTTTCAACAAATGTAGATATGCACAGTTTGAGGATGATTATTTAGTTATTTTAAAACATGAGGAAAAATTCGCTTATTCTATGCTATTTATTCCAGCACCAATTGTAGAAAAATATAATTTATCATATTCAACTTTAAAAAATTCACTTATTGGAAAGATTTCAAAAACATATGTAGATTTATTTAGCACTGTAGAAGTAGTCGGTGCAAAAAACTTACTAGTATTTGGTGCGCCTGGAACCGGTAAAAGTCATTGGGTTAAAGAAATGTTCGAAGATAGTACGGATACAATTCGCGTAACCTTCCATGAGGAATATAGTTATCAAGATTTTATAGGAGCATTGAAGCCAACTGTACATAATGGGAATATTAGTTATCAATTTAATGCTGGGCCATTCACTCGTATTTTAACTAAAGCAATTGGCAATAAACAAAAACACCATACTTTAATTATTGAGGAAATGAATCGTGCGAATGCCGCTGCAGTTTTTGGTGATATATTTCAGTTATTAGATAGAAATGAATTAGGGATTAGCAAGTATGGTATTGAACAGCTGGATATTGCGCAATATATTTCAAAAAAACTAAATACTACAATTGATTCAACAATTTGTTTACCTTCAAATTTAAGTATCGTTGCTACTATGAATAGTGCCGATCAAGGAGTGTTTGTACTAGATACAGCATTTAAGAGACGTTGGCAATTTAAATATATTCCAATCGAGTTTGATGCATGGCATGAAGAAACAAAAATTGATTATATAAAGGTTGATGGCAGAGTATATCAAATTTCAGTGCGCTATTTTATTGAACAATTAAATGATTACTTATCTGGTATGGAAACACTCGAGATTAATGAAGATCGACTAATAGGTCCTTACTTTATTGAAAAAGAAAAATGGGCAAAATGGTTAAAGGGAGACGTTTTCCAAAAGTTACTAAATTATTTATGGGACGATGTGGCTAGAATTAACCGTTCGGAAGTATTTCTTGAAAAGTATAATCAATTTTCTAAGCTATGCACGGATTTCAAAGACTTAGAAATTGTTTTTACAGAGCCTTTAAATAGCTTAATACTTATGGGAGCAACAATTAAGGAAGAACATTATGATTGAACCTTTATTCTTTTCTGAACAAGTTATTGTGAAAAATGAATGGGGATTTAAAAATAGTTATCAATATCAAGAAATTTATGAGGAATTTAATGGATTTATTAAATTTACTGTATGTGGTTTTTTACTTATCAATCATCGCTTTATTATTGTTTTTCCTAAAGGTGTTTTGGAAAAAGGAGGTAATATTATAGCGAAGGAGAAGGCAAAATTACTACTGCAGGTGTTGTTTAAATATGAAAAAAATGCAGTAAAAAATCGTGATATTAAATTTAGTGACCAAATACTAAATGATCGTGAAAATATGTTTTCAACTATTGCTGAAATCATTCGTGATTATTTATTACATGGTATTTTAATGACGAATTTAAAAAAGCAAACAATAAATGGAACTGGAAAAATTAATTGGGTTAAAACGTTTAAAAAAAGTATACCAATTGTTCAAAATGATCAGTTAGTATATGTTGATTTGGTAACAGAACAAAAGTTGAAAACCTTTTCTGCAGAAATTACAAATTTACACTGGGAAATCCTTTTAGAGGTCGAAGAACATTTTGGATGGTTATTCAATTTTAAAACACATCAAACAACAAAAAGCTATAAACCGATTAATATCCAAAAGGCAAAAATAATTTTGAAAAAAGCAATGTCAATGACATTTAACTTATCAGAAATTAAACGATACAAATTACTTTATAGCTATATATCGAAAAACTTTTTTGCAGAATCATTACAATCAACCAATAAGCAGCTTTTATATGCATTTAAATATGAGTACGTATGGGAAGCAATGGGAAAAGAACTGTTTAAACATAATGAAATTCTCGCAAAGGCCATTCCAAAGTATAAATGGATTAGTATCCGTAACGAAGAATATAGAGAGCAAATTCCAGATATTTTAATGGAATATGGGAATAGTTGCTTATTTATTATTGATGCTAAGTATTATAGGTTCAATGGCAAAGGTGATAATCAATTACCGGGTGGACCTGATATGGGCAAGCAATTACTGTATCTTCAATCGATGCAAGCCATTGAGAAATATACTGAAATATATAATCTATTTATCGTACCAGCTAGTATAGATAATCAGTCAATTCAATTTTATGCGAAGGGAATGTTTGACCACCCCATTTTACACCAACAATTTGGCGAAATTTTAACTTTTCAAGTTGATTCTTTAACAATGATGCAACAGTATTTGAGAAATACTGAGCTATTGTATAGTGCTTTACTGGAAGCAATCGAAGAATATCTATAAAAATTTAGTTAATTATTAAAAGGGATATAAAATTGAATCAATGTAAATATCTAAGATGTTGTAGATAATCCTTGTTAATTTATGTGTATTGATAATCCAAATGTTTGAACTGGATGTATCAATACACAATTTTTTGATAATATTTGTTCAGTAATTCTAAATGGACTTATTTTAGTGAAGTAAATTTACGCTTTATATTTAAGAATTAAGTATTTCAAGTATAAAGAGTATGTTTTGAAAGGAGAGATTTTGGTTTGACGACAAGTATAAAAAATAATAAAAATTTAGAGGTAATCAAAAATATATTAGGACTGGAGAAAAAGAGATATCCAATTTATGAATCTGATACAGCATTTATTTACACACCTGCAATTCAAAGTAATGAAAGTAATAGGAATAGAGAAGGAATAGATATTTCAAATGAAAATATGCAAAATATATTTAACGGAAATAAATTATCGTTACTTATAATAAGGTATTTTAATGATTTTTTAATTATCGAGGGTAGTAAATTGAAGGAAGTATTAAGGGGCGTAAGCAAAGTTGGAAAATGGTGTTTTAAGGTTGAAAAAAAGAATGATGTAGCAGATTTATATTTATCGGATTTTGGGTTAGTGAATCACATGGAGATTTATAGTCTTGAGGGATTTATGACATACATGAATGATACCTATGGCTTTGAATTTAATAATTTAAATTTACAAAGTGAAATTCATGAAATAAGTAATAGAAATTATTTAAATACAGAAAAAATAAGCGAAGTTTCGCCAACTGACCTCCTAAACCACATCCACTCCTACATATCATCAAAAGGCTTCAACTACACCCAAGAAAACATCAAAAACCTTTACCTTTCCCTTCGAGCAAAACCTTTCGTCATCATTTCTGGCATATCAGGCACAGGGAAGACGAAAATCGTGCAGCTATTCGCGGAAAGTATTGGTGCGACGGAGGACAATGGGCAATTTAAGTTAGTGCCGGTGCGCCCGGACTGGAGCGATAGTTCAGATTTAATTGGCTATGAGAAATTGTCGGGAGAGTATGTGGATGGCCATCTGACGAAAATGATTAAGCAGGCGAATGAAAACCCGAATCGACCTCATTTCCTATTACTTGATGAGATGAATTTAGCACGTGTGGAATATTACTTCAGTGATGTGCTGAGTGTGATGGAGAGCCGTGGTTTTGAAGATGGTGAGCTAACTTCTTCGACTATTAATCCCGATCGAGAGCAAGAAGAAAGAGTAACATTGCCAGGCAATCTCTATGTAATTGGCACAGTGAATATGGATGAAACGACGCATCCATTCAGCAAAAAGGTGCTAGACCGCGCCAATACGCTTGAGTTTAATGATATTGATTTGATGAATTTACCTAATACCGCATTAAATGTGGTGCAGCCAATTGCGATTGGCAACGAGGCACTGCAATCAAAATATATTCATTTAATTGATTTGATGAATCCTGAGACAGAAGCACTTGTAAATGAAGTAGCGAGAATATTAGTGGAAATGAATAAAATTTTAACGCCAATCCATACACAGGTAGGCTATCGTGTGCGTGATGAAATATGCTTCTATATGGCGTATAACGCGGAAGATGAATTATTAACTACCGATGAAGCGCTGGATTACTGCATTATGCAAAAGATTTTGCCGCGTATTACAGGGGCCGGCAATCGCTTAGATACAGCGCTTAAGGCGTTGCAGATGTTGCTAGGGTCAACGTATCCGCGTAGTGAGAAGAAAATTGCGGAGATGATTGAGAGGTTAGGTGAAGATGGCTTTACTTCCTTCTGGATCGCTTAATAACGTCACACTACTTGAAATTGAAACGGATGAATTGCAGATTTATATAGAAGGAAAGCCACAGCCACATCATTTGAAGGCGACTACATCTGAAGTGCAAATGCATTTTTCGACTAGTGATGTAGCAGCGAAAGTGAAGCTATTTCAATATGGATCTAATGAGATGGAGGGGCTTGAATCTGCCGAGCGTGCACCTCTGTTCTTTGAAAATGGTTTTTACGAAGTTTTAATTGTGCCGAAAAATGAGGAAGTGTATTCGTTTTACCATGAATACTATGAATTTCGTGATGCGGTGAAAAGTCATAAGGCGATGAAAAATGTGCTGAGGGGGACGCTGCATTTTCGAAATGAAGTGGGCTTGTCTACTTTAGAAATTCATCGAGATGGTAAGCATGTACTGGATTTTACGATTGAAGTTTTCCCCACGAAGTTAGATTATGTACGTGATTATCAGTCGCTATTAAATGAAATTACGGATGAGCTGCATAATTTGGCGTACAGTTTTATTCAACGTACGCATTTAAAGGCGAGTGCGAAAATTTTTAAGGATCCTTCGCCGACAGAGTTTTATCGTTTAATTCAGCAGCATTTTGAGGAATATGAAAAGGCCATTTCACAAATCGAACGAATGCCACACCACCAATTAAATAAGACGTATGAAGTCGTGCGCGGGGAAAAATTGCGCAAGCAGGATAGTATGACACGTAATTATTTACGCAAAAATGCCAATCGTTTTGCTGAAGTTGAGCGTGGTATTCAAATTAGCGGAAAGTCGTATTTGCCGACAAAAGGCTTATTTCTGAAAAAAGAGCATACGGTGGATACGAATGAAAATCGCTATATTAAATGGACAATGACACGTATCTCAGCGAAAGTTGATGAATTATTGAAGCGCTACGAGGCTTGGTGTAGAGGCCAAAATCGTGCGCCAGATGGGACGATTGCTACCGTTTTGAAAGAGATGTCTGGTTCATTACATACACATTTGCGTAAACCTTTATGGCAACAGGTGGGCAAACTTGATCGCAACGTGCATAGTCTAGTCTTGCAAATGGCGGCGGGTTATAAAGAGGCCTCAAAGGTTTATGCGACGGTGTTCCAAAGCCTTGCTTTATACGGGGATATTTATAAATTATCACTGAAAAATATTGCGACGCTGTATGAGTATTGGACATTTATTAAATTGGGGCAGATTTTACGTCTGAAATGCGATTTAATGGAACAAAATGTTGTTCGTCACAAAAACGGTGGTATGTATGTGTTACTTGAGCAGGGGCAATCTTCAGAGTTTAAGTATAAGCACCGTGTGACGGGCGAGGAGATTTTATTGCAATATCAATATCGTGCTTCAGAATTGCCCACGGTCGATCAGGAGCCTGATTCGATGTTAAGTATCGGAAAGCGTGGGAAGGATTATTTATTCCATTACGTTTTTGATGCGAAATATAAAGTCGAGTTTTCTGGGGATCAGTTGGCTGGTCCAAAAAATGAGGATATCAATACAATGCACCGCTATCGTGATTCCATTGTGGTGGAGCATAACGGCAGCTATGAACGCACGGCGTACGGCGCGTATGTGCTGTTTCCGTGGAAAGATGATCCGAATTATAAAAAGCATAAATTTTACAAGAGTATCGATAAAGTAAATATTGGTGGCCTACCATTTTTGCCGAATAATACGGCGCTTGTTGAACAAGTTATCGATAATTTACTCAACAAAACAGGTGATGAGCTACAGCGTGAGGGGATTTTACCGCGTGGGACGCTGCTTTACCAGGAGGAGCAGTCTGTGCTTATTGTGAATGAGCTAACTGTAGCAAAAGATGAATTACCTTTGAAATGGCATCTAGCGAAGGAGATTGCGTTAGTACATGATGGTGTTGTTACAGAAATCGCGGCAATTGAAGGCGTTCAAGAGACTTTGACGCATGCGGAGTTTTCGATTGGCATGACGCGCAAGCTTTGGTATAAGCTTGTTGTTTCGCCGTTTATGTTACGTGGCGGGGTGCTTGTAGATCAGCAGAGTTTATTACAGGCGCGAAGTATTTCGGAAGCGCTTGTGAAACCTGGGATTGAATGGACACTATGGCAAGCGTTGAAGCAACGTTTTGAGGAAGTAAAAGTACTTGTTAATGGCGAGGTACTGGATGCAGATTGTTCAATTCGCGGCTTTGAGATTTATGGAGAGCAGTTTGTTGTAGTAAATGGCTCACTTATTTGCGGTGAGCAGCAAATGGAGTTGAGTGAACCTTCATATTTAGTGGTTGATTGGGTGACTGAGTTGTTGGAAGCAAAGTGAAACGCTTATAAATAGAAAAGCAGGTGGAGAAAATAATCATTTTTCTCTACCTGCTTTATTTTTTGAACGCTTTTTCATTAAATCGTAAAGCGTTGTATGGTGCTTGATAATTCTCTTAATACGTTGTTTCGTAGGTGCCGTCTTGATACACTTTGTAAGTGTCAATTGTTCCTGTTCCTCCCGCTAAACGCAAAGAAAGGGAAGATAGTCTAACAAAATAGTACGAACCTTTTTCATCTGTTTCGAGTTCAGGTGTTGCACCGAAGATTACATCTTCGTTATCTCCTTCAGGAATCTGGCCTTTCAAGTAGTCCACTGCCTGCTCTCCACTTGTTACTATGAATGCTGTTACTGTTTCTTTTACAGGTTCGCTTTGGGTTGGCGATGGGGTAGATAACACAGGTTGCGCTTCTGTCTCAACGTTAGCAATTGTTTTTGTTTCTTCCAGTAGGTCTTTTTCTACCTCAACAACAGGTTCTGTTTTGATTTCTTCATGCGTCTGCTCTTCATGTGTCACTTCTTTTTCTTTTTCTGTTTCCTCCATGACATTACACGCAGCAAGTGCCACTACCAACGCTAGAGATGAGATGATGACGCCTAGTTTTTTCTTCATGTTTGTCCTCCTATGAGCTAAAAACCTATGTGTGTTTAGTTTTTTTTATTTGTAAATTCCGTTAATGCAATATTTAATAATTTTACTTATACTATACAACTATTATGTAAATATTACCAAAACCGTTTGCGAACCTAACTATCATTTACCAAATCAATTTCTGAATAAAAAAAGCAGATGAATTAAAACATTCACCTGCTTTTTTTACGTTATATTTTTTATTTTATGTCGGTATCAGGGACATGTTCTAAAATATCACCAGGCTGGCAATCGAGTGCCAGGCAGATGGCTTCGAGCGTAGAGAATCGAATTGCTTTTGCCTTGCCATTTTTTAAAATCGATAAATTCGCCATTGTAATTCCGACTTTTTCTGTTAATTCCGTTACGGTCATTTTCCGTCTTGCTAACATTACATCTATATTTATAATAATCGCCATCTTCTCACCTCAAATCATTAAGTCGTTTTCAGATTTAATATCGATAGCCTGCTGTAAAAGCTGTTGTAATACGGCTGCAAATACCGCAATCACCATAGAAGCGAATGGGATGATACAGCCAACCAAAATAACGCCAGGCGCATCATCTAAATCAGCAAATCGATAGAATAGAGGGAGAGCGAGTACATGTAAAACACTAATCGCTACGGCACAATATTTGATTCGCTTCAATGCAAGCACAGATAAATCTATAAATGCCTGCTTTTTATCAATATATTGTAATAATAGCAAGGCTTGATATAAAGCAAAGTAAAAGAAAATAGCTGATGCATAAAAAATGCCCATAAAGATGTATTTAATACCCGTAACAGTTGGGAACACTTCGGCTGAAAATTGGCCTAGCTCAGGCACTAAAAAGATACAAATCGCCAAAATAGGTAGTGCGATGATAATTAGCGCTACCTTCAAAAATAAAGTCGGCATTTTCCCCATAAAAAGCACCTCACTAATAGTTAATAGCTAAAATATACCATTTCATTTATTGATTATCAATAAAAATGTATTGTAAAACGGTGTACTTTTAGGTGTCTCACTGCAGGGTTGGCGCAGTCTCATCTTTAATTCTGAGCAATAGCAATAATCTTTTGAATGATTGTATTTACTTCTTCATTTACATGGATATTAAATACATAATCCGCTTCGTTTTCGGCAGGATCCATAATATCTTCTTTGAGCGATTCAGCATTTTGCCTGTCGAGTACTTGCTTAAAGCTCAATGTGCTTCTTCTGAATATTTTTGTGCTACGCTGGCTATCTATTACTCTTGCTTGAAGTACGTCGTCAGCAATGTTGAAATTGACAAGAATACGCACAAATTTATCTTTTGTAAATAACGTTTCAAGTAATTGAGTTCTACTTTTACGGCTACGATTTGAATTGCAAATAATGAGGTGAAGATCTGTATTTCGGATCGCATGATCAACAATCGTGCGAGAAATTGTATACTTCAATATATTTGGCCCTTCATTTGGCAGTAATTTTTCGTAATATGTATGAAGAAATTCAGCGGTATTATCCTGATCCATGACAAAAGCGTTGTTCAAGGCCAGCTCTAAGTCGCGGGCAAATGTCGTTTTTCCGCTATGTGTTTTGCCAACGGTCATAATGACTAATCGTTTCACTCGGGTGCCCCTCCTATTAACAGTTTTATTTTTTATAATACGATAAGGAGGCTATGAAAACCTTTAAAAAAAACGGACACTAAGTGTGTCCGTTTTAATGAGGATTATTTGCCAACCAATGCAGCAACCCTTGATAATTCTGTTTACTTCCAATGGTTCTCTTTCCAATCAACTAACGTCATCATCTTTTCGTTATCAGGAAGTTTCATATCTAGTGGTGTTATTAATTCTAATGAGTTGCCATCAGGATCGTAAAAATAAACAGCTGCATGGTGAGGATTATTTTTAAATACTAAAGGTTGCATCTCTGGGGTGAAACCAAATGAAGTACGTACTTCGATATTTACTGATTCTAACCACTCCTTTGCCTTTTCAATATCACTCTTATCTACTGTAAATGCTAAATGGCGAATTGATGGGTGATAGGGAAGGTTAACATTTTCACTTTCCCAAAGACCTAGCCAACTTTCTCCCTTTACAACCCAAAAGAAAGCCAATTTATCTTGTTCACGTGCTAGTTCTAATCCAAGCTTTTGATAAAATTTAATCGATTCCTGTAAATTACTTACAGGTAAATGCGCTTCATATAGTCCTCTAATCATATCAAAACTCCTTTGGTAGTTATATTTTAAATAGTAAGATAAATTAGAGGATTTAAACATGCAACTTTTGATTGAACAAATTATAATAGGTTCCCAAAACGAAAATTCTAAAAATTTTTGCGCTTTAATAAAAAATTACTTTCCTTATACGACTTAAATTTGTACTTCGCTCATTAAAGCATGTGTATTTCCTTCAGTATCTTTAAAGAAAGTCATCCAAGTTTCTGTGTTTCCCATTTTCGCAACGACATGTGGTTGGTCGATAAAGGAAACTCCCTTTTCAATCAATTTTTCAACTGATTTTTTTATATCTTCCACCTGAAAATAAATAATAGAACTTGAATTTGCAAATTCACTTTTTTCAGGTAGTGAAAGAAGAAGTCGTTGCCCGTTACAATCGAAGAATGCCATACTTTCTGTACTAAAGAGAAGTGGTAAACCTAGTACTTCTTTATAAAATTCAACTGCCCTTTCTATATTTTTTATCGGCACTGCGATTTGACCAATTTTTTGAATTATACTAGATTCCATTATTATTCCTCCATTTATCTTTGAATTAGAAAAAACTACTTTTATACTTTATTCTATTTAATACTGCAAATTCCTTTTTTATAAATGTTGTACTTTTGGCCAGTAAGTTCGTCAATAGGTCTTAAGATTCTGAACTTTCTTATATATGGCTCTTTTAAGAATAATAGCAGTATAATAAATGAGCATCTTAGAATTTACACAGAATTAGAGGGTTGAATTGATGAAACAGAATCTTTACTGGCGAAGTCTGTTCTTTTTTACGGGCATCGTTTTGCTGTCGCTAGGCATTGCACTTATTATTCAAGGGCAGACGATTGGCGTTGGCTCGTGGGACGTACTACATATTGGGCTTGCACAAACATTAGGTTTAACAATCGGATCGTGGTCGATTTTAATCGGCCTTTTTATTTTAGCAATCGATGGTATCGTAAGAAAAAGGCTACCACGTATTGGAACGTATTTAGATATGTTTTTAGCAGGAATTTTTATTGACCTATTCAACTGGATGCTGCCAACTTTTGATGGCCTAGGACCGCAAATTTCAGCATATATTGCAGGATTAGTGCTGCTAGGTTTTGGCTGTGGCATGTATATGGTTGCTGATCTTGGTGTTGGACCTCGCGATACATTAATGCTGTTGATCGTACAGAAATTTGGATGGACATTTGGAAGAGCACGTACAGTGATGGAAGTGTCAGTTGCCATTGTGGGCTTTGTGTTAGGTGGACCGGTTGGGGTTGGGACTGTGCTAATGGCATTTCTACTCGGCCCAATTGTACAATGGGCACTTGGCGTAAATCAAAGGCTATATAAATATGCAACTGGCGCTGAAAGTTTAATACTTGAGACGAATTAAAGGTAAATAATTATAGGTAAATAAACTCCGCAGCGGGGAAAAATGCTGCGGAGTTTTTACATTTTAAGGTTCTTTTAAATAGTCAGATTTATAGAAATTTAATTAATGGATATTTTTATAGAAAGAAGTAATTTTTGGATTTAAGAGGACGAATTGTAGGAAAATTATGGTCTATAATTGAGTTGTTGACACATAATTTACCGAATTTAAAGTGACTTTGTACTATTATAAATAAAAAAAGGATTAGTTGTATGTTTATACGAATATAATTATAAATATACATCCTTAATTTCCGTTTATAATTTAGTATTTTTAAGCATTAAAGGGCAAAAGGTTAATTCAAATAAGAGATATCCAACAAAAAAGTTTAGAAAAATTATTGACACTTAATTCGAAATGCCCTAGTATGAAGCTCGACATAATAATATAGCTCTTATTAATAACCGTTGAGACGAGGGGTCGAAGATACGGTGGCCAAACAATTTAGTACTTGATGAGCTAAATCCCGTGGGCCGAACCTGAGCACAAATTTACTTTTGTGAACAATAAGAGGAACAGCAGATGATTTCTTTCGAAGCTTTCCTTAAAATTGGGTGAGCTTTTTTTTGTTGCCAAAATTCAATGTTACCTTGGTGTAATGGCGTTTTAAATAGATTTTACAGTCCTTTTTACGCAATTTTTCAAATGTAATTTATCTGTCGAAGGTAGTCTTTCGTCCAGAATAAGATGGGTACTTAAAAAAGCAAACACTTTAGCAATAGTCTTAGTAAATGCTGAGATTTACGCTGAAAGAAATTATAGAACTGTTAGGAGAATGGAACATTGCAAGAAAAAGTATTATTCACATCGGAGTCCGTATCGGAAGGACATCCAGATAAAATCGCAGATCAAATTTCGGATGCTGTGTTAGACGCAGCGTTATCTCAAGATCCATTATCACGTGTAGCTTGTGAGGTTTTCACAACAACAAACACAGTCATTGTAGGTGGAGAGATCACAACAAATGCAATACTCGATATCGAAAAAATTGCTCGTGAAACGTTAATCGAAATCGGTTACACGAATGATCAATTAGGTATCGACGGCCATAACTGTAATGTACAGGTTTTAGTGCATAGCCAGTCACCAGATATCGCAATGGGTGTAGATTCATCAAGCGACACAAATGACGTTGGTGCAGGTGACCAAGGTATTATGTTCGGCTTTGCGACGAACGAAACGGCAAATTATATGCCGTTAGCAATCGAAATGGCACACATGCTAGTAAAGCGTGCAACAGCGCAACGTAAAGACGGCTCATTCAAATGGGCACGCCCAGATATGAAATCACAAGTGACAATTGATTACACAAATAGTGCCGAGCCAAAAATCGACACGGTATTAATGTCAATTCAACATGACGATGATTTCGATCCAGCGGCGTTCGGGGCGTATGTAACAGAGCACATTATTAAAGCAGTGGCGAAGCAATTTGGCATGAATGAAGACTTCCGCATTTTAATTAATCCAACGGGTCGCTTTGTAGTAGGTGGACCGCATGGGGATGCTGGTTTAACAGGACGTAAGATTATTGTTGATACATATGGCGGGGCAGCTCGTCATGGTGGAGGTGCATTTTCTGGCAAAGACTGCACAAAAGTGGACCGTTCAGCGGCATATGCAGCACGCTATGTGGCGAAGAACGTTGTCGCAGCAGGCTTAGCAGATAAATGTGAAATCCAATTATCATATGCAATCGGTGTAAGTGAACCAATTAGTATTGCACTTGAAACATTCGGTACTGAGAAAGTAGCGAAGACTGAAATTTCAAAAGCAATTCGTCAATTATTTGATTTAACACCAAATGGCATTATCAACATGCTAGATCTACGCAAACCGCAATATAAACAGGTTGCAGCTTATGGTCACTTCGGCCGTAGTGAGCTAAATGTACCTTGGGAAAGAACAGATAAAGTTACGGAATTACAGCAACTACTTTCAGTTGCGACGGTTCAGTAATGCAAGGGGTGCTTGAGGCGAACACGAATGATGTGTATTTTGAAACGCAAAATCGTATGCCGCTATTCGAAGCATTACACAGCTACGCGATGCAAGAAGTAACACCATTTGATGTACCTGGTCATAAAAGAGGGTTAGATACGTTTAGCCCTCTACACCAGGTGTTAGGTGACATGACGCTAAAAATGGACGCGAATTCGATGAAGGAACTTGATTTATTAAGCCATCCTGAATCGGTCATTAAAGAAGCGCAGGAATTGGCAGCGCAAGCTTTCAACGCAGATCACGCTTACTTTCTAGTGAACGGAACTACGGTGGGCATTTTGGCGATGATCTTAGCGTCATGTAAACCTGGTGATACATTAATCGTTCCGCGTAACTGTCATAAATCAGTCATGAATGGCATTATTTTGAGTGGCGCCATTCCAGTATTTATTCAGCCTGAGGTGGATCAACTTTTTGGTGTTGCACACGGGATTTCAGTTGCAAGCGTAAAGGTTGCGCTTGCAAAAAATCCGCAGGCGAAAGCAATCTTTGTGACGTATCCAACTTATTTTGGTGCGATGAATGAGCTGACGGAAATTTGCGAGCTGGCACATGCACAAAATGTAAAGGTCATCGTTGATAGTGCGCATGGTGCACATTTAACATTTTTACCGGGTGCCAAGGATGCAATCCGTGCTGGAGCAGATGCCGTTACGTTAAGTATGCATAAAACAGGTGGTTCACTCACGCAAAGCTCTTTGCTTTTGTTGCAAGGGGAGCGAATGAGTCCTAGTCATATGCAAAAGGTTCTGAATATGCTGCAAACGACGAGTGCTAATTATTTATTAATGGGCTCACTTGATGTAGCGAGACGTGATATGGCCCTATTTGCAGCGCAACGTTTCAGTGATTTAAAGCCAGTCGTGCAAAAAGCGATTGAAGAACTAGAGCAAAACTCACACTACGAAGTGCTAAAACCGCACTATGTTAAGAATGAGTTCAATCAAAACTATGATTGGACGAAACTCGTAATCCGTGTAAACGATCTTGGGCTTACTGGATTTGAAGTGTACACAAAATTAAAACAGCAATATAACATCCAACTCGAACTTGCGGAAGGCTATGTCATTATGGCGGTCATTAGCAATGTTGATACCGAGGAGACAATTGCGAAATTAGTGCACGCATTAAAGCAAATTGAACTAAACGATGGAAAAGATGCACCACTTGTTGGAGCAACAGTTACGTCGAATAAAATAAATACACTCGCGATGTCACCGCAGCAGGCGTATCATGCAGAATCCGAAATGGTTCATATTGATGATGCAGTAGGTCGAATTAGCGCAGATTCACTAATGATTTACCCACCAGGAATCCCACTTATTATCCCAGGTGAAGTTGTATCAGCTGAAGTCGTAAAATTATATCACTTTTATTTTCGGAATCTTGGGAATGTTCTGGAAGAATCAAATCAAAAAAATCATATAACGGTAGTTAGAGGAGATAGATAAATGAGCATTGAATTATCATCATTAGGTAGACACGTATTAATCGAATTTTATGGTTGCCCAGCAGAAATTATTGAGCAAAATAAATTAATTGAACAATTTATGAATGAAGCAGCAGACTATTCAGGAGCAACAATCGTAGAATCTTGCTTCCACCATTTCAATCCATATGGTGTTTCAGGCGCAGTAATTATCGCTGAGTCACACTTAACAATTCACACTTGGCCAGAATACGGATTTGCTTCAGTAGATGTTTACACTTGTGGCGATTCTGTAAGCCCATGGAAAGCAGCTGAATATTTAGAGCAAAAGCTACAAGCGAAGAAAGTAGAATCATTTGAAGTACCACGTGGAATGGCTGAAAAAATACGTCAGTTTGCAGAGCAAGAAATCGATGCAATCGTTGTAAAACCAGAAGTAATGGAGGCAGCGATTTAATATGAAATTTTATACAGAAGCGTGGAGCGATCAATGTAAATTTTCGATCGGCTATAACGAGCAAATTCACAGTGAAGAATCGGAATTTCAAAAAATCGATTTTTATAAAGGTGATGATTTCGGTACATTTTTCACACTAGATGGCCTAATGATGGTCAACGAGAAGGATGAATTCGTGTATCACGATATGATCACACACCCAGCCTTCGCCACAAACCCTGACATTAAGAAAGTGTTAATTATCGGCGGTGGCGACGGAGGTACAGCGCGTGAAGTACTTCGATATAAATCAGTTGAGCAAGTAGTGATGGTAGAAATTGATGAATTAGTGTTCCGTTTAAGTCAAAAATATTTGCCGATTACAGCGGCTGGTGTTGAAGAAGACCCACGTATGCAAATGATTTTTGATGATGGTTTAGCGTATGTGAAAAATGCGGCGGATGCATCATTTGATTTAATCTTAGTGGATTCAACAGACCCGATTTCGGTTGGCGAAGGACTATTTACAACTGCATTTTATAAGGAATGCTACCGTGTTTTAAACGATAAAGGGATTTTAATTAATCAGCATGAATCGCCTTATTTCGCTGAATATGCGGAAAATATGAGAAAAGCACACAAGAAAATCAAAAACATCTTCCCTATTGCAAGCGTGTATCAATTCCATATGCCAACGTATCCTTCAGGTCATTGGTTGTTCGGATTTGCTTCAAAGGCATTACACCCAACGAAGGATATCCAAGCAGAGGCTTGGGAGAAATTTGGCTTGAAGACGAAGTACTATAATACAGATTTACACGTTGGCGCATTTGCACTTCCGACATTCGTCAAAGAGGAACTTGAACGCGAGGAATAGAGCGTTAATGCTATTTCAATTCTAATAAATTAGAGAAACTCCGCAGCGTGGAAAAATGCTGCGGAGTTTCTCTATATTTCAGCTCTAATTTAATTTCTAATGCCTCTAAAATTATTCTACTATGCTGTCGTAGCTTCTGCTAAAGCAGTTTCGTTTTTAGCGGTAGTTGTTTCTGGTGAAGTAGCGCGCTCAGCATCGACAACTTTCTGCGTCAATGTTTGGAACGTTACACAGATTAATATTAAACTTGTGCATATCAAAATGATTTCAGCGGGAACAAGATCATATAAAATACCGTAAATCAAAGTTCCAAGAGGCATTAAGCTCATCGCAGCCATATCGATTAAACCGAATACACGTCCACGGAAGCCTTCCTCCACGCGTGATTGGAATAGCACCATTAATGGCATATTTGTGCAGACGATTGAGCAGCCTAGTGTAAATGAAAGTACCATAAAGAAAGCAAACATCAACCAATAATGCATAGGAACTAATAAAGGTAAAGCTACTAAGCCAATTAGAATGGATGTGCATAAAATTCCTCGTTTTGTAAATGAAATCGGGTTTTTCACTGTGCCTCTCGATGCGAAATAAAGAGAGCTCAGTAACATCCCGACTGCACTAGCGCCTTCAATCCATCCAATGTGACCAGGGCGAATCTCAAGTTTCTCCAATAACACAAACCCTACCCCAACACCAAAAGCAGTGAAAAAGAGGTTGATCCATAACATCATGATGAGCAGACGTTTAATCAGGAGATGATTTTTAACATAGGCTAATCCATGTTTCATACTTTCGACGATAGACTCTTTTTCAATTTTTACAACTTCCTTTACATAAAGTCGGAAGTTCATCGTTGATTCTAGAACCGTTGTAATAGAAAGTGCCACAATATTAATGAGTAAAAACACATACATCGACGCGAAGCCGAATAACATACCACCAATGATTGGACCAGCAATCCCAGCAATAGATGAAGAAAGCTGGTTAAAGCTCATCGCTTTTTGCAAGCGGTCGCTGTCCACTAAGTTCGGAATAGATGAGCTAAAAGCAATGCTAGAGAAGGTATTGAACATCGTAAATGAAGCCGTTGTTATATAAATCGCTGGAACAGTTAAGCCGAAAGTTAATGTGTAAAATAAAAGACCTATTAGGACGAGTATTTGCCCGATTTGCCCGCCGATGACTAATATTTTACGGGGTACGCGGTCTGAAATAACCCCTGATAAAGGTGCTAAAATAATTCTTGGGATGATACTTGATAGCATATTAGTTGCAAAGCTTAATGCGGAACCTGTCATTGATAAGATATATAGACTCATACCAAATCCATAAACAGTCTGCCCAAGTGAACTTACCATTTTGCTAATAAAAAATGTATACAGGTGATAAGTTGCCTTTTTTAATTTTAATGTTTCATTCATGTGAAACACTCCTTTTTTTAATTTTATTAAAATTATCATAATATTTAGAATAATTTAAGTCAACTATTTCTTTAATTAAATTAAAATAATTAAAAATGTGTTGTGAATTTCCTTTATTAATTGTTTAATTAGATTAAAGAACGGAGGCGTTTCTGAATGAATGAAATAGGTCAAAAAATCCGTACACTTCGTAAAGAGCGTAGGTTAACATTGCAGGCTTTAGCTGGTGAGGGCTTATCCATTGGTATGCT
>JAZLIT010000261.1:0-25066 GCA_045617525.1 Solibacillus sp.
GAAAATTTATAAAATTAAAATAATAAAACTTATCATTTAACAATTAAATTGGTAAAATGAAGTTAATTTACTGCCATAACAAGTAAAAAGACAATTAGGAGGCACATCAATGATTATCGGAGTACCAAAAGAAATTAAAAACAATGAAAATCGCGTTGCAATGACACCTGCTGGGGTAGTTACATTAAAAACAGCAGGTCATGAAGTTCTAATTGAAGTGGGTGCTGGCGTTGGCTCATCTTTCACAGATGAAGATTATGTAGCCGCTGGTGCGAAAATTGTTAATACAGCAAAAGAAGCCTGGGCAGCTGAAATGGTGATGAAGGTGAAGGAACCTGTAGAAAGTGAATATCATTATTTTTATGAAGGGCAAATATTATTTACATACTTACATTTAGCACCAGAACCAGAGCTAACACAGGCATTAATTAATAATAAAGTTGTCGGTATTGCCTATGAAACAGTCCAATTACCGAATCGTTCATTACCTTTGCTAACACCTATGAGTGAAGTTGCAGGGAAAATGGCTACACAAATCGGTGCACAATATCTAGAACGTACTGAAGGTGGTAAAGGGATTTTACTAGGCGGTGTTTCAGGTGTAGCACGTGGGAAAGTAGCGATTATCGGTGGGGGTATTGCCGGTGCTAATGCTGCGAAAATTGCGGTAGGTATGGGGGCAGATGTTACGGTTATTGATTTAAGTCCAGATCGTCTACGTCACCTTGAAGATATGTTTGGCCGCGATGTGCAAACATTGATTTCAAATCCATTTAATATTGCTCAAGCTGTTAAGGAAGCCGATTTAGTGATAGGGGCAGTATTAATTCCAGGTGCAAAGGCTCCGAAACTTGTTACTGAGGAAATGGTGAAAACGATGCAAGTGGGCTCTGTCATCATAGATATCGCAATTGATCAAGGCGGAATTTTTGAATCAAGTGATCGTGTAACAACTCATGATGATCCAGTTTACGTGAAGCATGGTGTACTACATTACGCTGTTGCAAATATGCCTGGCGCAGTGCCGCGTACTTCAACAATTGCATTAACGAATAATACGGTACCCTATGCATTACAAATTGCCAACAAAGGCTTCGCGATAGCATGTACAGATAATGATGCATTGAAACTTGGCTTAAATACATTAGATGGACATGTAGTCTATAAAGCAGTTGCTTTTGATCAAGGCCTTCCTTATGTTTCAGCAGATGAAGTTTTAGCAACATTATAATACTAGTGGCGGGGTGCTTAGCGCATCTCGTATTTTCTTTGGGCTAGAGGGTATTTAGTTGCCATTGTTGCTAGGCATTTGTAAAATGAGGGAATAGATTTTACATCTAGAGGAGGAGCAACAGTGAATAAACCAGGTGTGTTGTTGATGTTTATAGGTGCAGTGCTAATTGCATTATTATTGTTTATTAATTTCCCTATCAGTTTTAGTGTATGGGTAACGTTATTTATCGTAAGTATGGTGATCGCAGGTAGTGGTACTGTTCTATCAATCGTTGAATTAGGCAAAAAGATTAAAGCGGATCAAGCTTTACGAGGTAAATAATCAAAAGGCTATTGCCAATTGCGTTTTATACGCATTGGCGATAGTCTTTTTGGATAGAGGAAATTTACTTAAAGTGCATGAATCAAAGTTGGTGAGAGGTAAAACTTAATGTCTCTTATAAATCTAGTTGTTTTGATCGTACCCGCGTAAATAATTGCCTTGCTAATTACTGATTTTACTTATATGATTATTCAATATAAAAAATAGAAGATTCAGTCATTAAAGCATGAGGGGGATATTTACATGTTTTTTTACGAAGTAGATGACGAAATTCAATTAAAACTAATTACAGCGCGTGATGCAGAGGAAATTTACGCTTTTGTGAATCGCTCTAGACAGTATTTACGTGAATGGCTTGGCTGGGTGGATACTACAAAAACTGTTGAGGATTGCCGAAGTTTTGTGATAATGAATTTAAAAAAATTCGCGAATGATGAAGGGTTAGATACAGCGATTATTTACAAAGGGCAATTTGTTGGGAAAATTGGTATGAATACAATTAATTGGACGACAAAAACAGCTGAAATCGGGTATTTTTTAGATGAGTCATTTCAAGGCAGTGGTATTATGACACGTGCTGCGAAAGGTATCCTAGATATCGCATTTACACAATACATGCTTGATAAAGTTGAAATTCATGCTGCAGTTGGCAATTTGAAGAGCTTACAAATTCCAGAACGTCTAGGCTTTACGAAAGAAGGTAAAGTGGTTGATGGAGAGTGGCTATATGATCACCATGTAGACCACATTGTATATGGATTAAAGGCGGAAGATTGGCTAGGTAAATAAATTGTAGTGATGAGACCCACTTTGATAAAAATAAAAAAACGAGCGATCACATTTTCACTGTGATTGCTCGTTTTCATTTTATTAAAGAATTACTAATTCTTTCGTGTACTTCGTTAATACTTCTACGCCTAATTCAGTAACTACAACATCGTCTTCAATACGAACGCCTGTTACGTCTGATTTATAAACACCAGGCTCTATCGTGAATACTGTGCCTGCATCAAGTGTTACGTCGTTTGCACCGTTAATTGAAGGGAATTCATGTACTGAGATTCCAAGACCATGACCTAAACGGTGTGTGAAGTATTCACCAAATCCTGCTTCTGTAATTACGTCTCGCGCAATCTTATCTAATTCACTTGCTTTTACGCCAGCTTTTACAGCTGAAATTGCGGCTTCATTTGCTGCGCGAACGGTATTGTAAATTTCAACTTGTGCCGCAGATGGCTTGCCAAATGCAACTGTACGTGTAATGTCCGAGCAATAGCCTTCGTAAATAACACCTAGGTCAAATAGGATGAAATCACCTTTTTGAATTTTACGATCGCCAGGCGTACCGTGAGGAGAGGCTGATTTTTCACCAGCTAATACCATTGTATCGAAGCTCATTGAATAGCCTTTTGCTTTAATAGCGGATTCGATGGCATTTAAAATTTCCATTTCTGTTTTACCTTCAGCAATCTCGCTTACGCCTACTTCGATTGCATAGTCTGCTAGTTTTGCCGCTTCACGTAATTTTTCAAGCTCGTCTTCTGATTTAATCACGCGCATTGCATTGATTTTGTCGTCTAGACGCTCAAATGTTGCTGTAGGGTAGAAGCTAATTAATGCTTCTAAACGTTCAACTGTTAAGTGTGATTTTTCAATCGCCATTTTTTCAATTGTTACAGCACGAGAAGAAATTG
This sequence comes from Solibacillus sp., assembly GCA_045617525.1. Taxonomy (GTDB): domain Bacteria; phylum Bacillota; class Bacilli; order Bacillales_A; family Planococcaceae; genus JAZLIT01. The sequence goes on from JAZLIT010000261.1 coordinate 3,250, forward strand.
CTTGTGCAACGATATCCCAAGCGTTTTCTGTATCCATATGACCGATAGCTTCATATGCCCAGCCTGCTGCTACAACGTCCGGTACTTCCATTTTAGGGCAAATAATAAATGGTTCTGCGTCTTTAAAAACCATGACACCTAATAAACGTTCATGAGGGTCGCTATCGAAACCAGAAAAATAAAATACGTTATCTGGCGTTGTTATGAATGCTGCGTCAAAATTGTTTTCATTTAAATAAGCTTGTACTTGTTGGATTTTGCTCATTGTAAATTCCTCCTTGGCAAATCCCTTTGAACGATAGAGATTTTGTGCATCTAGCATATCAAAAAAAAAGGTATCGTGCATTTTTTCTCGAATAATAAAAGTAAAAATAGAGTGTAAAGGAGCGTTTCTATGCAAATTTCATATCATGGACATTCAGTCGTAAAGATTGTAACGAATGGGAAAACGATTTTAATTGATCCATTTATTAATGGAAATGGATTAACGGACTTAAAAGTAGAATCTGAGGCACCAGACGTAATTTTATTAACGCATGGACATAATGACCATGTAGGAGACACATTAGAGCTTGCGAAAAAGAAAAATGCGCTGGTTGTGGCGCCGAATGAGCTGGCGGATTATTTAGGTTGGCAAGGGGCTAATGTACATAATATGCATATTGGCGGTGCGTATCAATTTGATTTTGGAAAGGTGAAATTTACACAGGCTTTTCATGGATCATCTTATGTAACCGAAAATCTGGAAATTATTTATACCGGGATGCCGAGTGGGATATTATTTATGGCGGAAGGATTAACGATTTACCATGCCGGCGATACAGCATTGTTTGGGGATATGGAGTTAATCGGTAAACGTCATCCAATTGATGTTGCCTTTTTACCGATCGGCGATAATTTTACGATGGGCCCAGAGGATGCGGCGTATGCAGTATCTCTGTTAAAACCGAAAATTGTTGTACCGATACATTATAATACGTTCCCACCGATTAAGCAGGACCCGCAGAATTTTGCTGTACTAGTTGAAGGTGCGGAAGTTCAAGTTTTGGCAGCAGGCGATTATGTAACATTGCCATAGTTTAATAGGGAAGTAACTATTCTTACCCTTGGGAAATTGATTTTACCTGGGGAAAATGGTTGCTTCTTTATTTTGTAGTGAAGAAAACCATAAATATGTTACACTGAAAGTAATAAAGTATGATGAGAAACAGGTGAGAGTATGTCTACAAAACATGAAAAGATTTTGCAATATATCGAATCACTACCAGTAGGCGATAAGATTTCAGTACGTCAAATTGCTAAAGAGATGCAAGTAAGTGAGGGTACAGCTTATCGTGCCATTAAAGAAGCTGAAAATCGTCGTCTTGTAAGCTCGATTGAACGCGTAGGAACGATTCGTATTGAAAAGAAGAAAAAAGAGAATATTGAACGTTTAACATTTGCTGAAATTGTCAATATCATCGATGGACAAGTATTAGGTGGCAAAGGTGGTCTTCATAAAACGTTAACGAAGTTTGTGATTGGAGCAATGAAGCTTGAGGATATGATGCGTTACACTGATGCGGGTAGCTTACTAATTGTCGGAAACCGAACAAAGGCGCATGAATATGCTTTGCAAACTGGCGCAGCTGTATTAATTACAGGGGGCTTTGATACGAGTGAGGAAAGTAAGGCTCTTGCCGATGAATTAGAATTGCCAATTATTTCAACAACGTATGATACATTTACGGTTGCGACAATGATTAACCGTGCAATTTATGATCAGTTAATAAAAAAAGATATTTTATTAATAGAAGATATTTATGTCCCAATGGAAGATACTCATGTCTTACGAAATGACCAAAAAATCTCGTCCTTCCATATGCAAAATTTAAAAACATCGCATGGTGCATTCCCTGTTGTAACGGCTCAAAATAAATTAGTCGGAATGATTACTTCAAGGGATGTAATCAATAAAGATGAAGATGAAGCGATTGATAAAGTAATGACAAAAAATCCAATCGCGGCCTCGATGAAAACAAGTGTAGCGAGTGCAGGCCACCGCATGATTTGGGAGGGCATCGATTTATTGCCTATCATTAATGATGAGAGTGTGCTACAAGGGGTTATTAGTCGTCAAGACGTATTAAAAGCATTGCAATTAGCGCAACGTCAACCGCAGCATGGTGAGACGATTGATGATTTAGTGAAAAATGAAATGAAGGTTTTAGGCGAGGATGAAATTGTAGTGGAATTTACAGTTACACCTCAGATGACAAATCAATTCGGTGCAATTTCATATGGTGCGTTTACAACGTTATTAGCTGAAGCTGGCTCATTCGCATTGAAACGCCGCAAACGTGGCGATGCGGTTGCCGAAAATATGACAATTTACTTTATTAAGCCTGTTCAAATGGAAAGCGTTTTAATAGTGCGCCCTCGTATTTTAGATATGAGTCGTAAATTTGTGAAAATGGACTTTGAAGTATTTAATGGTGCTATACTTGTTGGTAAAGCGATGATGATGTTCCAATTATTAGAACGTTAACTTTTGGCTTAAAGTAAAAAAGAAGTGGCTTTTTGCGCACTTCTTTTAGAGAATGTGGACGAAAGTTTATATTGCTAAGTTTTTAAGTATGTAGGATGACGGTTATTTATTTAACTCATATTCTTCTACCACGAATTTACCTTCATGATTAGCGCGTTTTAATTGATTAAAAATCAGTAAAATCCCAATAACTATAAAGAAACCCCCAATGATGAAACCCACTAAATCAGGGGAAACAATCAATGTATTAAGACCGAACGCCGTGATAAAAACCCCAAGTGTAACGCCAGCTTTCGCTTTATACCACTTTTTACTAATTGGTAATGTCGCACGGAACTGTTTCGTCTTATAATAGAAATAAGCAACGGCTGAAATAATAATAACTACAAATAAAGCATAATTTATAAATTGCATTGTGATCCTCCTATTTAGCAAAACTATCTTCTATTGTACCGACAATAGAGAAAAAATGCGAACGGATTTCATAATGGAAGAGGAGGAAAGTGAAATGAAACGTCAAATTATTGACACAATTGAGAAGTATGAAAAAATTATAATACATCGTCACGTACGCCCAGATCCGGATGCATATGGATCTCAAATGGGCTTAGCTGAATTAATTAAGGCAAACTATCCAGCAAAGCAAGTGTTTGCAGTAGGTGAGCATGATCCATCTTTATCGTTTTTAGGATTCCCAGATGAAGTTGAAGATACAGTATTTGAAGGTGCATTAGTCATTACCACAGATACGGCAAATACAGAACGAGTTGATGACCAACGCTATAAAACAGGAGCAGCTTTAATTAAAATTGATCACCATCCAAATGATGATCAATATGGCGACCTATTATGGGTAGATACGACAGCAAGCTCTGCAAGTGAAATGATTTATGAATTGTTTGAAGAAGGCAAAGAAGCGAAGGGCTGGCATTTACCGGATGCGTCTGCGCGCTTTTTATATGCAGGTATTGTGGGAGACACAGGTCGATTCCTGTTCCCGAGTGCTACACTTAAAACGTTTGAAACTGCAGGCAAGCTAATTCAATATAAATTTGATCGCCAAGCAATATATGATGGTATGTATGAAATGGAACGTAAATTACTACACCTACAAGGTTACCTTTATCAAAACTTTATAATTGATGAGCATGGTATGGCCTATATAAATGTCACGAAAGACGTCTTAAAAGAATTTGATGTAACACCATCAGAAACGTCTCTATTAGTGGGTTCATTAGGAAATGTAAAAGGGATTGTTGCATGGGTAATTTTCATTGAAGAAGATGATTCAATTCGCGTGCGCCTACGTTCAAAAGGACCAGTTATTAATGGACTTGCCAAAAAATATAATGGTGGAGGACATCCACTTGCATCAGGTGCATCTGCAAATTCATGGGAGCAAGCGCAGCAAGTGATTGTAGATCTAAAAGAAATTTGTATGGCATATACAAAGTAATAAAAGGAGGGGTGACGATGTCGGTCGTTTATCCACAAATTCGTACAAGTGCAGATTTACTGAAAAGCACGATTCGTATCGAAGACCTCGTCCCTTTCTTACAGCAGCAAAAGGCAGAAGCAGGTGCAATCGTTAATTCGAAGTTGTACGGGCTTTTGCCTTTTATTTCTGCTATGAAAGAGGCTAAAATTCACCCAGTTATTGGGTTACAAGTGCAGGTGGAATTTGAGGAAGAGGGAATTTTACCGCTGATTTTATATGCGGCCACGAATGAAGGCTATCGAAATTTATTGAAAATAAGTAGTGCTACTGCAATTCGTGCTTCTGAGAATTTACCTATTCGCTGGTTGCAAAGTTATGCGCAGGGCTGTATATCAGTAATTCCTGCCCTATCAAGTAGGGCGCTTTGGCTAGAACAACGATGCTTTCCATTTGCTTTGCAATTAAAGGAAGCATTTGGTGAGAATTTATATGTAGGGATTGCACGAAATGGAAAACAAGCAGAGCAGGAACCCTTTGCTGTTGCGCTAAGTGAACAGCTAGCTGCAAAAATAATTGTCCTTCATGAAAATTTATATAGTAAGCAGGAAGATTTCTTTGCTTATGAAGTGGCGACTGCCATTGAATCCGGTGTTAAATTAAATGAATCCTTCCAGCTTGAAAAAAGTAATCAGCAGTTTATGTATAGTGCAGAGCAGTGGCAAACAATATTCGCAGATGTGCCAGAGTGGTTAGATGAGACGAGGAAGTTATTATTAAGCTGTCAAGTAGATATTGATGGTTCTCTTGTACATATGCCGGAGTTCCCAGTACCAGAGGGCACTACTGCGGAACACTATTTGCAGGAGCGAGTGATGGAAGGGTTAAGATTCCGAATGGGCGATCAAATTCCAAGTGCATATTTAGAGCGTGTAAATTATGAGCTCCATGTAATGAATTCAATGGGCTATGCGGATTATTTTTTAATTGTGGAAGACTTTATGCGATATGCGCGAGAGCAGCATATTTTAACAGGGCCAGGGCGTGGTTCTGCTGCGAGCTCACTTGTAGCCTATGCACTTCAGATTACACAGGTCGATCCGCTGAAATATGATTTACTATTTGAGCGCTTTTTAAATCCAGAGCGTGTATCGCTTCCAGATATTGATATTGATTTTGTGGACACGCGACGTGAAGAAGTCATTCAATATGTAGCGGCGAAATATGGTAAGCAATATGTGGCTCAAATTATTACGTTTGGTACGTTATCTGCGAAAGCTGTAGCGCGTGACGTGGCAAGGATGTTTAATTTTGATAGTAAAACATTGGAAATGATATCGAAACTGATTCCAAATCGAAATGGGATAACGCTACAAGATGCGTACACACAATCTGAGCAGCTACGAACTTGGGTTCAGGGAGAATCAATCCGTGTTAAGTGGTTTAAAGCAGCGCTTAAATTAGAAGGACTACCTCGAAATGCATCGACGCATGCTGCAGGAGTTGTGTTGAGCCCAGTTCCACTAGTCGATGTTGTACCGATTGAAATGGGTCATGATGGTGTTTATTTAACACAATGGCCTATGCAAGAGGTAGAGCAATCGGGGTTGCTGAAAATGGACTTTTTAGGACTTCGAAATTTAACGATTTTGGAGCAAATTCGTAAGTCGATTCAATTCACACATAATTTTGCACTTGATTTCAATAAAATCCCCCTTGATGATGCTTCTACGTTTCAATTATTAAAATCTGGCGATACAACAGGGATTTTTCAACTTGAATCAGATGGGATGAGGAAGGCATTAAGAGAAATTCAACCATCTCATTTTTTAGATATTGTTGCAGTTAACGCATTGTATCGTCCTGGCCCGATGGATTTTATTCCTGTATATGCGCGTAGAAAAAATAAGATGGAGCAAGTGGTAATGCCTCATCCACAATTAGCGCCAATCTTAACTGAAACATACGGGATTATTATATATCAGGAGCAAATTATGCGAATTGCAAACGTAATGGCAGGCTTTACAATCGGTGAAGCTGATTTATTACGACGTGCAGTGAGTAAAAAGAAGCGTGAAGTATTAGAGGAAAACGAAGCGAAGTTTGTCGCTGGCGCAATGAAACAGGGCTACCCAGAGCAAACAGCAAAAGAAGTATATGAGTTAATAGTACGCTTTGCAGATTATGGATTTGCTAAAAGTCATGCGGTTGCCTATAGCTTGATTTCTTATCAAATGGCCTTTTTAAAAGCAAATTATCCGGTAAATTTCTATGCAGCGTTATTGACGAATGCATCTGGTAATCAGGATAAGCTTGGACAACTTATTCAAGAGGCAAAATTACGTGGTATTCAAATTTTACCTCCCTCGATTGCACGAAGCGGGCGTTACTTTAAAGTAGAACAGGGCAAAATCCGTTTTAGCTTATCTGCAATTAAAGGCGTTCCGCAGCCTGTATTGAAACGAATAGCCGAGCTAGAAACGAATTCAATACATTCAATTTTTGACTTGGCGCTTGCAATTGGTGGGAAAATATTTACCCGAAAAAATATAGAGCCACTTATTAAGGCCGGAGCACTCGATGAATTTGGGAAGGATAGGGCTGTTTTGCTAGCTACTCTAGATGCTGCAGTAAATCAGGCTGACCTTGCAGAACAATTTTCAGGTGATACGGATATTTTTGGAGACAATCCATATGCGTTTGGGAAGCCAAAACATATTAATGTGAATCCAATTCCAATGAAAGAAAAATTAAATTTTGAAAAAGAGGTACTTGGCCTATATTTATCGGATCATCCGTTAACAATATTACGTCAGGGTCTGCAATTCCCAGTTGCAAGTATATTGCAAATTACGCAAATGCAAAATAATGCTCCAGTGAAGTTACTCGGACAAGTAGAGGAACAACGTGTAATTCGTACAAAGAAGGGTGAACAAATGGCATTTGTGACGATTAGTGATGAATATGGGCAAATTTCATTAACACTGTTTCCCAAAGAATATGCACAATTCCGTACTTTGCTTGAGAATGAAGCGGTCATTTTAGTGGAAGGGAATTTAGAGCAGAAATTTGGAAAGTCACAAATTAAGGTTAGAACAGTCACTAATTTATAGAAAAAGAATTAAGAGAAGTTACTTTTCTTAATTCTTTTTTTTCTGAACAATGCTTTACAGAAAAATGAAAATTTTGTATGCTTAAGTAAAAGATGGTCTGACCACTTGGGTTGTACTATACATAAGAAGGGTGGCGAATCTTGGTGGATGAGAGTAAAAAGCGATTTATACATATTGTGCAAGAGCTAAAGAATATAATTGATCAAAATCAAATCCAACCGGGAGATAAATTACCATCAGAGCGTGTTTTGACAGAGCAGTTACAAGTAGGTCGTTCTTCTGTACGTGAAGCGTTAAGAAGTCTTGAATTATTAGGGTTAATTGAAACGAAGCATGGAGGCGGTACATTTTTAGCGAACAGTCAGCATCATAAGTTAGTTGATATTGTTTCCTCATTTATTTTGCAAAATGATCAATCAATTAAAGAGGTACATCAAATTCGTCAGATGCATGAAAAAGAAGCGATTCGTGCGATTTGTGATACAGAGTCAAATACAGTTCCCGCTGTATGGGAAAGTTTTTTTGATCAAGTTGTACTAGGTGTTCGGGTTGAGCGAGCGGAAATTTTAAAAGAAATGATTATTTTAAGTAATAATCGTCTTGCTTTAAAAATTTGGTTGCAGCTAGCAGCCTATAGCTATCCGCTAATTAATCAATCAATAACTGACGAAGAAAAGCTTCCACTTCAAGTACTTTTAAAGGCAATTCAAATGAATTATGTTGATGAAGCAATTGATGCCTATGATGAATGGATTACGCTATTTTAGATAATTTTAATCCTTTTCTAAAAAAAATGAACATTTTCTGAATAAGTGGGAAAAGGTATTGGGAGAATGTATAAACGTGCATTCTTCCATTATTCATTTTTTGATAGAGATACGAGTAATAGGAAATTGTAATTATTTTATTTATAATTCTGATAATTTGTTCTATAGATTGGTTACATAACTGGTTTATTCATGTTAATGTGATTCATAGAAGTAGCTTTCAAGGAGGTAATAGCCAAGTGAAAAAGATTGCAGTATTAACAAGTGGTGGCGATGCACCGGGCATGAATGCGGCTATTCGTGCAGTTGTTCGTAAGGCGTGTAATCATGATGTCGAAGTGGTTGGGGTATATCACGGGTACGAGGGTTTATATAATGGAGATTTTGAGTTATTGGATTTAGGATCTGTAGGTGGAATTATTCAACGTGGAGGCACGAAATTATATTCTGCACGATTCCCGGAGTTTAAAGAGGACGATTATCAATATAAAGCGATTGATCAAATGCGTGCAGAAGGTATTGAAGGTCTTGTTGTAATCGGTGGAGATGGATCTTACCGTGGTGCAATGGAACTGACGCAAAAGGGATTCCCTTGTGTCGGAATTCCTGGGACAATTGATAATGATGTACCTGGCACAGAATATACAATTGGGTTTGATACAGCGATTAATACAGTTGTTGACTCAATTGATAAAATTCGTGACACCGCGACAAGTCACGAAAATACATTTATAGTAGAAGTAATGGGGCGAGATGCAGGAGATATCGCACTTTGGGCAGGACTTGCGGCGGGAGCGGAGTCTGTACTAATTCCAGAAGAGGAATTTGATTTAGATGATATTATTCTTCGACTTGAGCGAGGAGTAGCTCGCGGAAAGCGTCATAGTATACTCATTGTTGCGGAGGGTGTAATGCCAGCTAATGATTTAGCAAAATTAATTAAAGAAAGAACAAATATTGAAATCCGCGTTTCAGTTCTGGGACATATGCAACGAGGCGGTTCCCCGTCGGCTCGTGATCGAGTGCTAGCTGGTAGGTTAGGTGCAAAGGCAGTCGAGGTATTATTAGAAGGACGTGGCGGTCGAGCGGTTGGCGTGAGAAATCACCTCATTATCGATTATGATTTAAAAGAAGCTTATGAAAATAACCATAAAGCAGATTTAAGTTTATACACGCTGTCAAAAGAACTTTCAATTTAAAGTGGACACAAGAGAGGAAGTACCAAAATGAGAAAAACAAAAATCGTATGTACGATTGGCCCGGCAAGTGAATCACCAGAAATGTTAGAAAAATTAATAGAAGCAGGTATGAACGTTGCGCGTTTAAACTTTTCACATGGTGGGCATGAAGATCACGCAATTCGTATCGCGGCAATTCGCGATGCAGCAGAGCGTGCTAATAAGCCAGTAGGGATTTTATTGGATACTAAAGGTCCTGAAATTCGCACACATAACATGGAAAACGGCGAATTACATTTAGTGACAGGTCAAGTAATAGCTATCTCTATGACGGAAGTTTTAGGAAATGAAACTACATTTTCAGTAACATACGAGCAATTAATAGAAGATGTTGATCAAAATAATATTATTTTACTTGATGATGGTTTAATTGAACTTCGCGTACTAGCGAAAGATGTTGAACAAGGATTAATTCATACAATTGTAGAAAATGCAGGCGTATTAAAAAATAAAAAAGGTGTAAATGTTCCAGGTGTTGCGATTAAGCTTCCAGGAATTACTGAGAAGGATGCACAAGATATTTTATTCGGTATCGAGCAGGGTGTAGACTTTGTCGCAGCTTCTTTCGTTCGTACGGCGAAGGATGTACTTGAAATTCGTGAATTATTAGAGAAAAATGGTGGCTCACATATTCAAATTATCCCGAAAATTGAAAACCAAGAAGGCGTAGATAATATCGATATGATTATTGAAGTGTCTGATGGGTTAATGGTTGCACGTGGTGATTTAGGTGTAGAAATCCCTGCTGAAGATGTACCGCTTGTTCAAAAATCTTTAATACGTAAGTGTAATAAAGTGGGGAAACCAGTCATTACGGCAACACAAATGCTTGATTCAATGCAACGAAACCCACGACCTACTCGTGCAGAAGCATCAGACGTAGCGAATGCAATTATGGATGGCACGGATGCAATTATGCTTTCAGGTGAAACTGCAGCGGGTCTTTACCCAGTAGAATCAGTTCGTACAATGGATAAAATTGCGATACGTACAGAGGATGCGCTTGATTATAAAGCAATCGTTTCTGCCCGTAGCCGTGAGAGAGAAGCGAATATGACTGAAGCAATTTCACAAGCAGTTGCTCATACGTCCATTAACCTTGGTGTTAAAGCTGTACTTGCACCTACTGAAAGTGGAAATACGGCGAAAATGATTGCGAAATACCGCCCAGGTGTACCAATTATCGCGGTAACGGGATCGGTTAATACGGCCCATATGCTCACTTTAGTGTGGGGCGTAAACCCGATTGTAACTGCACGTGTGCAAACAACAGATGAAATTTTAGAGCTTTCAGTTGATGCAGCTTTGAAGAGCAAATTTGTTGATTATGGTGATGTTGTAGTCATTACAGCAGGTGTACCGGTTGGTGAAGCAGGTACAACGAATTTAATGAAAGTTCATGTGATTGGCGATTTATTGGCTCGTGGTCAAGGAATTGGTAAAACATCTGTAGTCGGTAAAGCTGTTATTGCACAGAATGCAGGCGAGGCTCTTGCGTTTGATACGGATGGCTGTATTTTAGTGACAATGGGCACAGATCGTGAAATGATGCCGGCCATAGAAAACTGTGTCGGAATTATTACAGAAGAAGGTGGCTTAACGTCACATGCTGCTGTTGTTGGTTTAAGTTTAGGTATCCCTGTCATTGTTGGCGTAAAAGAAGCGACAACATTAATTCGTTCAGGACAAGATATTACTATGGATGCAGAAACGGGTGTCATTTATAAAGGGCATGCAAGTGTACTATAATAGGTAAAATTTTGCGCGAGATTGGCTCCGAATTGGATGCAACCTCGCGCATTTTTTGAGTTCTAGACTATTCGATGTTCACGTCTTATACAATATAGATGTGAAACTTTTCTATTAGATTTTCGTATTAAAAAAGAGAAGTCATCCACCAGGAGGAATTTTAGTGAAAAAAATTAGTGTACTACTTATTTTCTTATTGCTAGCTGAAATGGCAACGCTTATTTTAGTAGGTAACTGGGTTGGTGTATTCCCAACACTGTTATTAGTGATTGCGACGTCAGCATTTGGAATATTTATCACGAAAAAAACAGGCGTTCAATCGGCGAAGGCCGTTCAAAATAGTATGCAAAAGGGACAAGCCCCAGGAGTAGGGATCATTGATGGATTCCTATCATTTATTGGAGGTGTTCTTTTAATCGCCCCAGGGTTTCTTACTGATATCCTTGGTTTATTAATGCTTACATCGTTGACTCGAAATCTATTCAAGCCAATTATCTTTTTCTGGTTGCGCAAAAAAATGAAAAATAGCCAAGTTATTCTTTATCAAAAATAGATGTGTTACGTAATTTAACTGTCAGAAGTAATAAAAATGGGCTTAATAAAAAACCGTATAAACCAAATAATAAGAGAGAGGCAGCTCCGATTAAAAAGCTGTGGATCGTTCGAACTTGGAAGGACGATGCCCACAATTTAGAATCAATGAGCTGCCTTATTATTATGAGCGAAATATAGAGTGCAACTAGAATAAGTGATAAGGATATTTTTTGGATAGCAGCGTAATATATTGCTAAAGGTATGAAGAAAATACCGAGTCCGAGGAGAGGAAGAAGATCAGCAATTGCGACAATTAGGGCAAGTTGTAGAAAATAGGGGAAATGTAGTAAATAAAAAGCCAATGTTAAAATTGAAAATGTTACGGAAAATAGGACTGTTTCCACGAAAATGAAATAGCCTAATATAGATGACCCAGCCAAATAAGCATTTGTCCACTTATCACGTACAAGTTTAGGTACTAGGGAAAAAAACCATAGGCGATTATGTCGGGACTCAATTAAAGAAAAGATGAATGTAAAGAGAAACAATAATACTTTTATAGTATTTGTAATAGAAGCTTGAACGTAGTTAACAACGATAAGCATGCTTCCTTGGAGCGCAGAACTTGCCTCAGTGAAGACAGAATTAAAGATAGGAAAGCGTTGGAGAGAGTTCCCTATAATTGTAAGCTGATCACTAATAAAGGGAGTTAATGTTACCACGAGTTGAACACTTAAAACTATTATTTCAATAAAGAATAGTATAACGATTAAGAGTAAAAGAATAATGCTAATGGAATGAGGGATTTTGCATTTCTTATGGAAAAAACTAATAATTGGATAAACAAAGTACGCTAAAAAAATCCCGATTGATAACGGGAAAAGCAAAATAATCCCCGTTAAATACAAGAATATTAGGAGTACTTCGTAAATTAATTTCATAGGGAAATTCTTAGTGAAAATTATGCCCAAACACCCCTCTTTATTTTTATGTGTATAAACACTCGAATCTATAATGTATCTTCTCTCTTATACCAATATTTCATTTTAAAATCATTTTTTTCTTAATTCGCCACGCTTTTCATTCACAAAGCCGTCAAAATTGATTATAATGTTTGATGTAAGCGATTTACTTATCGGTTCATTGAGCAGAACTAAATGTTAGTGTCTTTCTGAAAAATAAAGAAAGCACTTACAAATCTAATATTTTATTTGAAGGAGCGAATTTTCATGACAGCAACACGCGGTTTAGAAGGAATCGTAGCAGCACAGTCTAAAATCAGTTCGATTATTGATGACACGTTAACATACGTAGGTTACGGTATTGACGATTTAACAAACAATGCTACATTCGAAGAAGTAATTTACTTATTATGGCACACTCGCCTGCCTAAAGCGGACGAGCTAGCTGAATTAAAACAACAATTAGCAGATAACATGGAAATTCCAACTGCAATTACTGATTTATTCAAGTCTATGCCACTTAATACAGTGCACCCAATGGCAGCACTTCGTACAGCAGTATCAATGCTTGGTACTTTTGATGAAGAAGCTGACGTAATGGAGCCAGAAGCTAACTACCGTAAAGCAATCCGTTTACAAGCGAAAATTGCTTCAGTAGTAACTGCTTTCGCACGTATCCGTCAAGGTAAAGATGTAGTAGCACCGAAACCAGAACTTGGTTATGCAGCTAACTTCCTATACATGTTAAAAGGCGAAGAGCCAGCAGAAATCGAAATCGAAGCATTCAATAAAGCATTAGTATTACATGCTGACCACGAGTTAAACGCATCTACATTCACAGCACGTGTATGTGTAGCTACATTAACTGATGTGTACTCAGGTGTAACTTCTGCAATTAGTGCATTAAAAGGACCACTTCACGGTGGTGCAAACGAACAAGTTATGAAAATGTTAACTGAGATTGGTTCAGTTGCTAATGTTGAAGCTTGGGTTCAAGATAAATTAGATAATAAACAATTAATCATGGGCTTCGGTCACCGTGTTTACCGTGGTGGAGATCCACGTGCACCACACTTACGCGCTATGTCTGAAAAATTAACAAAATTAACTGGTAAACCAGAACTTTATGATATGTCTGTTAAAATTCATGACATGATCGTTGAGCAAAAGAAATTACCAGCTAACGTTGATTTCTTCTCAGCATCAGTTTATGATTCATTAGGTATCGAGCATGATTTATTCACACCAATCTTCGCGGTATCTCGTACTTCAGGTTGGGTTGCTCATATCCTTGAGCAGTATGCTAATAACCGCTTAATCCGTCCACGTGCAGAGTACATTGGACCGGATATGCAAAAATACGTACCAATCAACGAGCGATAATTCCAAAAATATGTTAAACTATCTAGGACTGTGTTACCCGCGCAGTTCTTGATTTATGACACTAGGAGGCAACTTAAAATGACTAACGGTAAAATTGTAGTAGAAAACGGCGTTTTAAATGTACCAAACAATCCAATCATTCCTTTCATCGAAGGTGACGGAATTGGACCAGATATCTGGAATGCAGCTTCTCGCGTAATCGACGCAGCAGTAGCAAAAGCTTATAATGGCGAAAAGAAAATTGAATGGTTAGAAGTTCTAGCTGGTGAAAAAGCATTCAACAAAACTGGTGAATGGTTACCACAAGATACTTTAGACAAAATCAACGAATACCTTATTGCTATCAAAGGTCCATTAACAACTCCAATCGGTGGCGGTATCCGTTCACTTAACGTAGCATTACGTCAACAACTTGACCTATATGTTTGTTTACGTCCAGTTCGTCACTTTGACGGTGTACCTTCACCAGTTAAACGTCCAGAAGACGTTAAAATGGTTATCTTCCGTGAAAACACTGAAGATATCTATGCAGGTATCGAGTTCGAAGCTGGTTCTGAACAAGCTAAAAAACTTATCGACTTCTTACAAACAGAATTCGGTACAAAAAACATCCGTTTCCCTGAAACTTCAGGTATCGGCGTGAAACCAGTATCTCAAGAAGGTACTGCACGTTTAGTACGTTCTGCTATTGAATATGCAATCAAGCACAACGAACCAACTGTTACTCTTGTACACAAAGGTAACATCATGAAGTACACTGAGGGTGGATTCAAAAAATGGGGTTATGAAGTAGCGGAAACTGAATTCGCTGAGCATACTTTCACTTGGAATCAATATGACGCTATCAAAGCTGAGCAAGGCGAAGCTGCTGCTAACGCTGCACAAGACGCTGCAATGGCTGCTGGTAAAATCTTAGTTAAAGATTCTATCGCTGATATCTTCTTACAACAAATCCTAACTCGTCCAAATGAGTTCGACGTAGTTGCTACAATGAACTTAAATGGTGACTATATTTCTGACGCACTTGCTGCACAAGTTGGTGGTATTGGTATCGCTCCAGGAGCTAACATCAACTACCTAACTGGTCACGCAATTTTCGAAGCTACTCATGGGACTGCTCCGAAATATGCTGGTCAAGATAAAGTAAACCCATCTTCAGTATTACTTTCAGGCGTATTAATGCTTGAGCACTTAGGATGGCAAGAAGCTGCGGACTTAATTACAAACTCAGTTGAGAAAACAATCTCTTCTAAATATGTAACTTATGACTTCGCACGTTTAATGGATGGCGCTACTGAAGTTAAATGTTCAGAATTCGCTACTCGTTTAATCGAAAACTTCTAATAGTTTTTTATAAAAGGTGTTTCTCTTCGGAGAGGCACCTTTTTTGCATTGACTTTACAAAGTAAAAGAAAGAGAATAAAAGTATATATTGGTAATTATTACTACAAATTTTCTTGATGGAGGCGTGTTAATATGTCAATGAAACGTAAAAAGATTTCTGTGATTGGAAGTGGTTACACGGGTGCGACGCTTGCGTTCTTAGCTGCACAAAAGGAATTAGGTGATGTAGTATTACTAGATATCCCTGCTTCAGAAGACCCTACAAAAGGGAAAGCCTTAGATATGTGGGAAGCTGCGCCAATTCAAGGTTTTGATGCTTACGTAAAAGGTACTTCAAGTTATGAGGATACTGCGAATTCGGATATCGTATTAATCACTGCTGGTGTAGCTCGAAAACCTGGTATGAGTCGAGATGATCTTGTTCAAATTAATCAAGTGGTTATGGAAGAAGTAGGGAAGCAAATTGCGAACTATTCTCCTAATGCTACGGTAATTGTTTTAACAAATCCGGTAGATGCAATGACCTATACTGTTCTTAAAGCGACTGGATTTCAGAAAAATAGAGTCATTGGGCAATCTGGTGTTCTCGATTCTGCTCGATTCCGCGCATTTATTGCGGAAGAATTAAATGTGTCTGTAAAGGATATTACTACACTTGTTTTAGGTGGGCATGGTGATACAATGGTGCCGTTAGTACGTTATTCATGTGTAGGTGGCATTCCACTTGCTTCATTAATGTCAGAAGAGCGTTTAGAGGCGCTTGTTGCACGAACACGTAATGGTGGTGCAGAAATTGTTAATCTATTAGGTAATGGTTCGGCTTATTATGCACCAGCTGCCGCAATGGTCGAGATGGCCGAAGCTATTATTAAGGACCAAAAACGTGTTCTTCCTTCAATTGCTTATTTAGAAGGAGAATATGGCTACAGCGATATTTATTTAGGTGTACCCACGCTATTAGGCGCAAATGGTGTCGAGCGAATCTTTGAATTAGAATTAACGGCTGTGGAAGAAGCGGCGCTTGATGTTTCAGCTAAAGCTGTGCAGGAAGTAATTAGAATTTTAAACTAGTTGGGAGTGAATCGAGTGAGTAAGTAAGTGCTTACTCGGTTTTGTTTTAATTCGATGCGCTACAGTATATGCACGTCCATCATTTTACATACATGTTTGTACTTTTCAGAAAAAGTTGTTACTATTAAAATTATACTCGTAGTAGAAGGGGTTGCTCAAAAATTGTTGAAAAGACAATCGAGACTTGGGAAAACAGTAGGCGAACTATTTTTAGGAGAAAAACTCCATATTACAGAATCAATTACAGATAAGGATTTATTGCTTTATTTAGGTCTCACTAACGATAATAATCCGCTGTATATCCAACATGATTACGCCGCTCTTACACCTTATGAAAAGCCGATTGTGCCAACAATACTTTTAAATGGCATTATTAACTCAGCTATTTCGAAGCATTTACCTGGCCCAGGTTCACATATTTGGAAACAAGACATCACTTATTTAACACCAGTCTATCATTATGAAACAATTGAATTTGATTTAAAAATTATTGAGATAAACGAACAACAAAATACGGTATTAGTCGATGTACAAGGATATAATGAAAAAGAATTAGCAATAGTAACGGGAAAAGTGACCGTTAGACCTCCACTTTAGTTGGACGATTTGAAATGGGGGTTTCAAATCACTGATGGAGGTAAATATAATGAAAAAGAAAATTTTAGTTGTTGAAGATGAACAATCGATTGCGACATTATTGAAATACAATTTAGAGCAAGCAGGGTATGATGTATTACTTGCATATGATGGTAGGGATGGATTGGATACAATTATATCTGCAGAACCAGATTTAGTGCTGCTTGATTTAATGCTACCAACATTGGACGGAATGGAAATCTGTAAGGAAGTACGCAGTCTTCGTATCAATGTGCCCATTATTATGCTAACTGCGCGGGATGATGAGTTTGATAAAGTACTTGGACTGGAATTAGGTGCAGACGATTACATGACGAAGCCTTTTAGTCCTCGTGAGGTTGTTGCACGTGTGAAGGCGGTATTACGTCGCTTTACACCAGTAATTCCAGAAACAGCTAGTACAAACAATGGCAAACCACTTGAATACCATATTGCAGACCTACAAGTCTATCCGGATCGATTTGAAGCTTATTTAGGTGAGACGCAACTCGAGTTTACTCCGAAGGAATTTGAGTTACTAGTTTATTTAATTGAAAATAAAAATCGAGTGTTAACACGTGATCAGTTGTTGAGCTCGGTGTGGAATTACGATTTTGCCGGGGATACGCGTATTGTTGATGTACATATTAGTCACCTTCGCGAGCAAATTGAGGAAAATAGTAGAAAGCCAATTTTTATTAAAACAATCCGTGGCTTAGGATATAAATTTGAGGTGCCTAAATGATTAAATCACTGAACGGGCAGCTTTTTTATACATTAGTCTTTTTAATAGGTTCAATTTTGGCTGTCCTAGGGCTCGTTATAGGTCAGCTTTTCCCTTTTTTTGCACATCAATATTTGGATATTCAAACAGAAGCAATTCATCAACAACTAGAAGATACGATTGTTACGGATTTACAGCTGACTCTATCAGAACGGGAACAATTAATGCAGGCCATTAACATTCCAGAACAGACATTGGATGAAGGGCTGAACGAGGAAAAGCAACGGTTGAGAGTTGTATTGGCTTTTCTGATTTTGACGGCGATTGTAATTATATGTTTAACAACAAGTTATATAGTACGAAATTTACTTGAACCAATTATAAATGTGACGAATACCGCAAAGGAATTGGCAATAGGGAATTACCGTGCCCGTGCCTTTGCAGAAGGACCATCGTCGCTAGTAGAGCTGAAAAATTCAGTGAATACACTGGCGAAAAATTTAGAAAACATTACCAAAACGCGTGCCTTTGAGGAGGAACGCTTAAAAACATTAGTTGAAACAATGGGCAGTGGCTTATTGATGATGAATCGAGAGGGTCAGATAACAATTGCGAACCGTGTTTTTATCGAAAATTTTGGCCTGAATCATGAACAGATCATAGAAAAAAGCTTTTTAACATTAAAACTGCCAGATCCGCTGAATAAATTTATCGACCAGGTATTTTTGACGGAGCAAACAGAGCGGAAGCAAATGTCACTTAAAGTTAAAAATGAAGTGAAACACAAGCAAGTCTATGGGGCGCCGGTAGTAGGGGAGCACGGCAAATGGTTAGGTGTCGTGATTGTTTTACACGATATTACAGAGGTAGTACGTCTTGAACAAGTGCGTAGAGATTTTGTGGCTAATGTTTCGCATGAATTACGAACACCGATTACATCGATTAAAGGCTTCTCTGAAACGTTGTTAGACGGAGCATATCAAGATAAAGAGATGCTTTTATCGTTTTTAGAAATTATTTATAAAGAAAGTAATCGTCTGCAAATGCTTGTTAATGATCTATTAGACCTTTCTAAATTGGAGCGTCAAGGTTATGAAATTGAGAAGAGAGATGTAAGTGTGCAAGTTGTTTTAGCGCGTGTTGCAGAGGTTACTGTTCAAAAAATGGATGAAAAGAATATTCAATTTACAGTAGAAAATGAATTGGATGTGCATGTATTAGGTGAAGAAAATCGCCTCATTCAAATATTCACAAATTTAGTAAGTAATGCAACGATGTATTCACCCGAAAATTCAAACGTAAAAATTACTGTTTACAAGCAACAGGGTTTTGGTGTCATTGAAGTATTTGATGAGGGAATGGGTATTGAAGAGGCCGATTTGGCTAGGGTATTTGAACGTTTTTATCGTGTAGACACAGCCCGTAGCAGAAATTCAGGTGGAACAGGACTAGGCTTAGCGATCGTGAAGCACTTAGTGGAATTACATCATGGGGAAATTGAGGTTGAAAGCCAGCTAGGTGAATGGACGATAATGCGTGTTCGTATCCCGCTAAGTTAGAGGGTTAAAATCTTTACGAATTATTTACAATCCCTTCATTCTAACTTAACATTGGGTGTTTATACTTAGGATATAAACCCCCATTTCAAATAAATTAATTAAATAGGTACTGTAGTAAGGGAAGTTTACTCAATTAGAGTCGACTTTCCTTTTTTTGATGGAAAAATAGTGCTTTTTTGAAACTTATTGTGAATACACTCGTAAATAGATAGAACATTAAAAAAATAAATAGTAGGGGGTTCCGTTTTGAGTACAAAGAGACTAATTTTATTGTTAACAAGCATTGTAGCCGGAATAGTGGCTATTATTGTCGTTGCAACTTCTTGGTATACGGTCGATGAATCAGAACAGGCTGTTGTAATTACATTTGGGAAAGCTGAAGACGAGATTCAAGGGTCTGGCTTACACTTCAAACTACCATGGCCAGTGCAACGAGTAGAGATTTTATCGAAGGAAACGTTTAGTTTGCAGTTTGGCTATACGAATGTGAACGGTGAAGTTAAGGCAAATGAAAGTGAAACAAAAATGATTACAGGTGATGATTATATAGTATTAACAGATTTAGTTGTACAATGGAAAATTACCGATCCGCAAAAATATTTATTTAGTGCATCAGATCCAAATAAAATCTTACATAGTGCGACATCGAGCGCAATTCGATCAGTTATTGGTAATTCGAAAATCGATGATGCATTAACAGATGGAAAAGCGGAAATTGAAAATGATACACGCGGTCTGCTTGTAACATTAATCGAAAAATATGATATTGGTGTTAGTATTTTAGCCGTTAAATTACAGGATGTTGAACTGCCGAATGCACAAGTTCGTGCTTCATTTACAGCAGTAACAGATGCTCGCGAAATTAAGAGCACGAAAGAAAATGAAGCAACTAAATATAAAAATCAGCTATTAAAAGAAGCTGAAGGGGAAATAGATGCGATTAATTCAGAGGCAATCGGTCAAAAAATTGGGCGTGTTGAGCAAGCACACGGGGATGTTGCGGTGTTTAATAAGCTATATGAGCAATATGCATTGAACAAGGCGATTACACGTGAACGTTTAATTATTGAAACACTTGAATCGGTATTGCCTAATGCGCAAATTTATATCATGAATGATCAAGGTGAAACGATGAAATATTTACCGTTACAAGCGATTAAATCGACTTCGACAACTGGAGGTGGCAATGAATGAGTAATAATAACTTCGACGGGGATTTAGAGAAATTCCTAAAAAATTTATTGAATGGAAAAAAGAAACCCAACAATGTAAATAATTCAGACGATAATATTATTCCAATGGAGAAGAAACCGATGAACGTGAAAAAATGGGCGACATCTGCCGTTATTGCAACGCTTCTCTTTGTCATCGCAATAATTGCCATCACAAATATTTATGTCGTAAAGGAAAATGAATATAAAATCGTTCGTCAGTTTGGTGAGGTGAAAAAATTCGAATCTACGCCAGGATTGCATTTTAAAGTGCCATTTATCCAATCTCTTACAACACTGCCGAAAAATATTCAAACATATGATATGACAGAAGAAGAAATTAATACACTAGATAAAAAGCGTATTATTATCGATAATTATGCGGTATGGCGTGTAACAGATCCCAAAAAATTGATTTCAAACGCTGGTAATCTTATAAACGCGGAAAATCGAATGGAAGAGTTCATTTACTCGGCTATTCGTACGGAACTTGGACAATTAAATTACAAGGATATTATAAATGATGAAAAATCAAATCGTGGGAGTCTAAATGACCGAGTAACGCTGAGAGTGAATGAACTTTTAGCGCAGGATAATTACGGGGTTGAAGTAGTAGATGTGCGTATTCGCCGAATTGATTTACCGAAAGATAATGAGCAATCTGTATACACGCGTATGATTTCGGAGCGTGATTCGCAGTCTCAATCATATTTATCTGAAGGGGATGCGAATAAACGTCGTACAGAGGCTGAGGTAGATCAGCAAGTGAAGGAAATGCTAGCGATTGCCCATAAAGATGCTGCGGAAATTATTGCTGAAGGTGAAGCTGAGGCTGCGAAAATTTATAATGATTCATTTGGGAAAGACCCAGAGTTTTATTCATTGTATCGTACATTAGAGTCATATAAAAAGACGATTGGTGAAGATACGGTTATTATTCTACCTTCAGATTCGCCATACGCGAAATTGCTACAAGGGAATTTCGAGTAAAATTAAATTAACTTTAAAGTGTTATTCATTTATTTAAATGGATAACGCTTTTTTTAGTAGAACCAAAAAATTAGAGGATTGAATGTAAATTTGTCGTTTATTACCTTCATAATATATTCAATTATATTATTCTCAAGTAATATCTGAGTTGATATAATAGGACTATAAAATGAAGGAGTGAAGAAGCATGCGAAATGTTAGTAGAACGATTCAAAATATATTGATTGCTTTTATCATGGGAACTTCAATTATGGGGATTTATAATGGAATATCAGTTGCTTGGATTAAG
Source organism: Solibacillus sp. (assembly GCA_045617525.1). Classification (GTDB taxonomy): domain Bacteria; phylum Bacillota; class Bacilli; order Bacillales_A; family Planococcaceae; genus JAZLIT01. The sequence continues at coordinate 24,761 of JAZLIT010000261.1, forward strand.
ACAAGCTTTTATCATATACCGGTCTTATTTATTATTATATTTATTGCAAGTTTATTTATAGCAGACGATGTACGTAATTCATTTAAAAAAGTTTTGTGGTATAACAAGCGAGAGGATAAGCTTCCAATTTGGCAAGTGGGCATTGGGATGCTCTTCTACTTTACGCAAGTTGGCTTTGTCGAAGTATTTATGCGTACATGGATGGAGCATGCACTTGCAGGAATGCCGATGTATTTGGTTATTAGTTTCTTAAATTCGTTCTTATTCACTGTTATTTTCCAGGAAATATTTTATTTCGATAAAAAA
>JAZLIT010000262.1:0-11049 GCA_045617525.1 Solibacillus sp.
CCGCAACAGGTAAGTTATCAAGGTTATCATACGGACCCCAAGTTGATGACAGTAAAACTGCACTGTATACAATCGGAATCAGCATGACGCCAATTAATGCGATCAATGCTCCTTTTTTGTTTTTGAGCGATTTAAGCTCCGACCCAAAAAGTTTGAATGAACTCATATAAGACCCCCTTGCATCCCCTTATTCGGACCAATTATTAATTGTTCCTTACATTCAATATATTCTAATTTTTCATAATTTTCCATACATATTTTAATAGAAATTCTCGCTCATACTTAATTTTTGTCATTAATGGTTTACGAAGAATGAATTAAAATGATATTCAAATAATTCTATTTTGAGTAGAACATGAGTTTCTAATATAGAAATACTATATCTAGAAAGCGCTTTCAATGTATTGAGATAGTAATATTTCCCAGAAAAATATTTCCTTTTTTTCAAAAAATAAAATAACTACCCATCAATTGATGAGTAGTTATTAGTAGAATTAGTTATTTAAATCAATAATACGTCCTTCAATACCTGTGTTTTCTTCTGTAATTTCACCTAAATCAAGTAGGTAGTCGCGGAAGTTTTCCCAATCCAATGTTCCAAAGTCGCGTGCTAGGCCAGCATCGTATGCTTTACGTAAAGTTGTATAGCCGTCACCACCCATAATTGTAAATGCATTAGATGCAATTGTATACGTAGCAGCTGGGTCAATTTCAATATACTTTCCTTCACCATCTAAGTATTCAATCTTTACAACACGGGCTTTACTTTCTTTACTTGAGTCATACGTTACTTTTGCTCCAGAAACTTGAAGGAAACCACCATTTTCCGAAGGTGCATTTGCAAATGCAATTTCAAAACTATCAATTAGCTCTTGACCTGTAACTTCGACAGTCGCAAGTGTATTCCCAAACGGCAATACTTTAATTAAATCGCCGACTGTGATGTCGCCTTCTGGCAATAGATTACGAATACCACCGCTGTTTTGAACAGCCATTATGATTTCTTTATCCGGTGTTGCTTTTCGAGCTTGCGAAAGCATTCCATCAGTAATTAAATTTCCAAGCGCAGTTTCACTATTACGAACACTACCACTAGTATATCCTGTGTCTGATATACGGTAGTTTGGAAGTTCATAAGCTGAATGCACCCCAATTTTTGTCATAGACAGTTCTTCGACGCCTGCTTTATATGGTGCGATGATTGCTAATGCATCCGTATTTGCTGCATAGCCAGATAATGTAATTAATTCAGAATCAAAATTTTTGATTACACCCTTTGCATCAAATTCTAGTGAGACTGTCCCTAAGAAATCAGCATATTGATAGGCTTGTACAATGATAGTAATGTCCTTGTCTTTGCCTTCTAAATCAGTTGCAACTGTATAAGGTTTAGCTAGTTGTGTATGTGTATGACCACCAACGATTAAATCAATACCTGGTACAGCTTTTGCAAGATATTGATCATTATCGATCAATACACTATCATCATAGCCAATATGTGTTAATGCAATAATTTTATTAACACCCTTGGCTTCTAAGGCTGTGACTGATTCTTTTGCTTTCTCGATATAATTTTCAAACGCAACACTTCCCACGAATGCAATATCTTTCGTTTCTTCAGTTGTTAACCCTAAAATACCAATCTTTTCACCGTTAACTTCTTTAATTATCGCATTATAAATATGGCCTGAATCCGGGCTACTCGTAATAGAACGGCTGTATAAACCATTAAATAATGTGTCCTTGCTAAAATCAATATTACTTGCTAAGAAAGGATAATTTGAACCTTTGATAAATTTTGTTAAAGCTAAATGGCCTTCTTCGCTTGAGCCAAGATCAAATTCATGATTACCAAAAACCATCGCATCAAAGTCTAATGAATTTAAAATTTTCATATCTACTTCGCCTTGAGAGTCATTAAAATATAATGAACCACTAAATACATCGCCAGCGTTTAAGAGTAATGAATCACGCTTTGCGATCTTTTGTTCATTGACAGCTGTTACTAGTTTAGGATATTTATCAACATTTGCATGGAGGTCGTTTACATGGAGTACGGATAATGTGAATGGCTGATTTTCAGCGAAGGTCATAGCACGAGATAATAAAGCAGCTAATTCGCCGCGAGTTACACTCTTTTCAGGTGTGAAAGTAGTTTCAGATGTTCCGATTGTAATACCGGCATTATTAAGTGCATCAATTGCGCGTGTGTTAGTTGTAACATCCTCAAATTGAGTAGAATTAGTACCTGAAATTTGAATGGCACGTGAGATAAATAATGCCGCTTGCTCGCGTGTTACAGTTGCATCTGGATTAAACGTTTCAACAGTTGTTCCCTGCCCAATATTTAATGCGGATAAAATTGAAATTGGTTCGTAAAACATATGTGATGAAGGTACATCATTAAATGAATTATAATTTTTAGAGTCTGCAGTTAAAGTTAATGCATTAACAAGCATTTTTGCTAATTGACCTCTTGTTACTTCAGAGGTAGGGTTAAAATTACCCGTGCTATCACCTTCGATTATTTTTGCTGCAAATAGATGCTCGATTTCTTCGAAAAACGGATGTGAAGTCGGTACATCTTTAAAACTTGTTTCCTCAGCTGATACACCAATTGAAAAAGCTGATGCAATTACGGCAGTTGTTGCGGCTGTAGCAGAAATCTTTAAAAACTTATTCTTCATTTTCTATACCTCCAAAAGTTTTTTAGTATTACTTCTTTAGTATACAATATAGTTGTATAAAAGTGGATAAAATATAATAATTTACAAATATTTTACTAGATTCAGAGATACGTTTATCTTCTTGGTTATCGTTGGTCCTTTACTTCAATAATACTTTTTCAACTGCATAAGCTGTTTTAGTTAATGTAGGGAAGAATCCTTTTCAAAAAGGATTCTTTTATTTATGACGACATGTAAAGAGTATTTGACATTTAGCCAAACAGTGATAAAATAATAAATGTCAAATAATTTTTACATTTATGAGGAGGAAATAAGTTATGGACTGGATTGTTTTAACTGTTCTTTTTATTATCTTAGGGATTAGTGCTATTTTGATTATCAGTACTCTTGTATCTTTACCACAATTGGGTGACGAAAGAAAAAACCTCGTCAAAATGAAAGCCCAGTCCTTCACCTTTGCAATAGTAATCGGATACGTGTTAATTGAACTTTTTAAAAAAATATATATAAATATTTGGAAAAATGGTTCGTATGAAGGTATAAATCCAGTTATCTTTCTCATAACAACTTCCATTATATATTTAAGTTCATTACTGTTTTTTAGGAAGAAATATGGTGGTTAAATGAAAAATCATATTAAAGAATTAAGAAAATCAGCTAAATTATCCCAAGAGGAACTAGCAAAGTTTTGTAAGGTATCTAGACAAACGATAAATGCAATTGAAAATGATAAATATGATCCTACTTTACAATTAGCTTTTAATATTGCTTCTGTATTGGACACCACAGTAGACGAGTTGTTTGTCGATAAATAGAAAAGTATAAAAAGAATCCGTAAATTGCACGGGACTCTTTTTATACAAGCTGCCTAATATAATAATCATGCCTCTTTTAGGGTCCAAACACTTTACATGCTTGTTTTACTCCTTAATTATCATCCCATTTCTTACAGGCAGCCTCAATACCATTATTAACAGCATTACCTATAAAAGCATCTGCTACTGATACTGCTACAAAAAGTAGTAAAACAGTTCTAACCCATTTCCAAAATGCGGGTTCTTCCACCACAAAAGGAGTCACTTCAGATTCCTTAGTCAGTTGATCATTAGATATAACTTCACTAACCTCTAGCTATGATGTACCTAAGCCCGCTGTTGATGCCGATAGAGTAAACGATGTGAAAAGCATTGCCAGAATCATAGTAGAAAGAAATATTTCAGAAAATATAGATTTACCTTGTTTCATTGTTTTAAATCCCCCATCAAATCCCACCCACTCCTTTCGTTCAGCCCTTCCCATCACTGATACTATGGCTTCTGCTGACTTCTGATGATTCAGTTGTACATCGCTGTACAGGTTCCCTCTATAGGTTTTCATCAGATCTCCCGGGGTAAGTCTGTCCACTTTCCTCTCATCTATCTGCCGCATTTATTGCCTTGCAGATGCAGATCTATTTTATGTATGCTGAGGAACGCAGACTTTTTTACGTAGCTATTACTCGAACGAAACAAGTAACGTATTTAATTGCCCCCGAAAAAGATACGTCTATGTTTGTTGAGGAACTCATTAAAGAACAGCAAATCCCGTTCGAATCCGTTACAGACGAAGAAACGATACGAAACGAATCCAAAATGTGATGTATGCCAAACAGGTGTCTTAACAGTACAGACAAATAGCATAGATAATAGGGCATTCTTAGGCTGTTCAAATTATCCAAGCTGTAATACAACATACAAAGAATTAGATATTTTAAAAAATCCTATTTAAATGCACAAGTTGTGGTAGCTATATGTTAAAAAGGAAAGGTCCGGGAGGGTATTTTTATGGCTGTAGCAATTTCCCATTTTATCGTAATACTATGGATATTAAATCGTTTGTTAAAAGTTAATTTTAGACAGTGGTTAAAGGCTTGCCTACTTATCGAGACATCAGTAGTAACAGGCATGACATGATAGGAATTCAGCGTTAGCTGAGTTCCTATCATGTCATGCCTTTCTTTGATTTGATTAATTGAATTTTATTATTTTATAACAAAAAAAGTTAAAAATAATTTGATCCAATGTAATGTTTTCTTTACTTTTTGTAAAAAATATATTACAATTTGGATTATGTTGGAATTCTGAATAATTATAAAATTTATTTGGAAAAGAGGGGTACTGTGCTAGATAATAAAATTCATATTGGAAGGGTTGAAAAAAAAATGACCCAACAGCAACTAGCTGATGCAGTGGGTGTTAGTAGGCAAACAATAGTAGCGTTAGAAAAAAATAAGTACAATCCATCTTTAATATTAGCCTTTAAAATTTCTGATGCTTTGGGTAAAGAAATCACAAGTATATTTGAATACAAGGAGGAACTATAATGCTTACATTCATTACAAGTTTAATTTTTGGTTTAATAATACTAGTAATACTTTCTGAACTATATAAAATGTCTTTCGAGCGTAGCAAAGAATCAAAAGACGAAAGAGGACAGTTGCTTATTTTAAAAATTAAATCGTTTTCTTACGGGCTTTTAACAATAGGAATATTAGGTGGCGTTGTATTAGTTGCTATCCTTGATTTAATGAATAAAGAGTTGTTCATCTACTATGTTATGATTGTATTCTTCATTCAAAGTATAGCCTCTTCTATTTATTTATCTGTTGCGAGAAAACTTTAATAAATCGCGCATATTTAATTCTTTCTAAAAACTTTACCATTACGTTTTAAAACAGAGTGCATTCTGTTTTCTAGATCTTCCATACATCTTTCCGAGGATATTTTGGACTTCAGTTTGTTTTGCAACCTTATCCAGATGAGCCAACCTCATGCGATTCGTATTCCTCAGACCAAGATTTTGCCTCAAACTTCCTTCAGGGGTCCCGTCAGAAAAATGCGGATTTACAACGTTAAGGAAAAACGCACACAAAACAAGAGCATGCCCAACGTTAACTGTTGGGCTGCTCTTGTTTTAAATAGCGATAAATTGTAGCACGACTAATCCCTGTCATTTCAACAATTTCACTCACACTATACTGTTCAGATTTATATAAATTGAGTGCTTTTTTCAGCTCTCGTTCATTCACTTTCGGACGACCACCCTGGCGGCCTCTTGCTCTAGCACTATTTAAACCTTCCTTCGTTCGCTGAACAATTAAATCACGTTCAAACTGGCTGAATGCTTGAAATACAGTCATCATTAATTTTCTTGTGGCGTGGAGGTATCAAAGTTTTCTTTAATGCTGAGTAGCTTGATCTCCCTTTCTTCAAAATAAGCAACTAATTCAATTAAATCCTTCGTATTTCTACCTAATCGGGAGAAGCTTTCAACGATTACCATATCCCCTGGTCGCAATTTATCCTTCAAACGATTTAAATCTGGGCGATCCGCTTTCGTTCCAGACATTTTTTCTGTTAAAATCTCGTGGCAATTGTATTGTTTTAGTAAGTCCAACTGTCGATTCAATTCTTGCTGTCGTGTACTCACTCGTGCATAGCCATAAATATACGAAGTCACAGTTTTCCCCCTTTCGATATTACAAATATATATTATAAAGGGTGCTTTATGAAACATAGATTTTGAGCAAAGTTTAGAAACATCTTTCAGACAAAATACAGTAAAAAAAGTTACCTAATGAAAATGTCTCAAAAATAATCGTTTTCGAGAATAGAAAATGAAATAATAAAAATATTAAAACTTAATGCAACTAAATGGATGATAAAAAGCTCTAACGGTATGTAAGGAAAAGAGAGGTGCTACCAATGGAAAATGACATTTTAGTGAAAAAAGCACAGAAAGGAGATGGGGAAGCATTTATACAGTTAATACAGCAGTATGAGCTGATTTTATATCGTACTGTTAAACGACTCGGTTTAAAAGACGAGGACATTGCGGATTTACTGCAAGATACAATTTTGATCGCTTTTGAAAAAATCAAAACTTTAAAAAAGGGCCAGTATTTTAATACCTGGATATGCCGAATTTTATTGAACAATTGCTACCGCTTTATGAAAAACAACAAGCCTTTAGCTGCAATGGATGAAACGGTTCTGAACAATTTATCGCATCAGGATTTTTTATCGGTAGAGCTAGATGAGGCACTAGGTAGCCTAGATGATAACCACCGTATTGCCCTCACTCTTTATTATGTTAACGGCTTTACAACGAAGGAAATTAGTGAATTTCTACATGAATCTGAAGGCACAATCAAATCGCGAATTTCTAGGGCGAAAAAGCAATTAAAAAATACGTATTATTTGGAAGGAGCTAATTTAGTATGAAAAAAAATACAGACGACTTAATGCGTGAAGATATGAATAAAGAGCAACAATTACCAGCCTCAATTCGTTCGGCTTTTGACCACTCGTATGCACAAATTCGCCAGCAATCAAAGAAAAAGACAAAGAAATTTTGGTTAAAGCCTGTATCAGCTGCTGCTGCAGCAATCGCTTTGAGTGCTACGGTGTTACTGACAAACGATACCGCATTAGCGAAGTTGCAAGCTTTTCTAGGGTTAAATGATTCTGGAATAGAAATTGCAGCGATGAATGGGGATATACAAAATCTCGCACAAGTACAACAAGATGAAAATATTACAATGACATTAGAAAATCTCTTTGTCGATGCATACCGTTTTGGTTTACAGTTTACAATGGATTCTAAGGATATTTCGGCAGACGATTTAAATAGAATCGAGTTTGAATATCGACTATTTGATGCACAAGGTAATGAAATTAGTGCTCTCATTTCAGATACAAAACCTTATACAGGACAGCAGGTCTTAGGTGGCATGGATTTTAAACTAGCCGATGTCAGCAATAACCGTGCATCAGTTGAAATGATTGCAACTGCAAATCAGCGAGAGGTACCTTCTTTAGAAGGGGCACGATTAGTCGTAGAAACGGTTCATATTTCTTCAGATAAAAGCGAAATGAAATCGATAAATGGTCATTGGGAATTTAATTTAACATCTCCGACAATCGTGAAACAACAGTACATTGCAACAAATAGCGTTCCTGGACTTACATTAAACGAAGCAGTCGTTACAAATGGCTCTTTGCACCTTACTTATACAATTGATGAAATAAATGTAGGTGAAACGATCGCTCATGATACAGTATTAACGAATGAAAAGGGCGAAGCGTTTTATGCACCTGGTAATAGTTTTAAAGAATTTGAACAAAAAACTGAAATAAGCCTTGTCTTCCCTTATAGTGTGAGAAATGAACAGCAAGCACTTTCTTTAAAAGTGAAAGACTATGAGGAATTGAAATTAATTACTAAAGAATAATTAATACACAAAGTTAAAAAGAAACTATCTTACGATAAGCAGTCCACTGTCCGTTAAAATGACAGTGGACTTGCTGTATTTATTAATGCTAAGGCTGGTGAATTATGAAAACTTCTAGAGGACGCGAACTACTAACTGACAATCAACGAACTGAACTCATGCAAATCCCAACGGATGATTGGATCTTAGGGACATACTATACGTTTTCAGAGCAGGATTTAGTCATCATTTTAAAACGAAGACGTGAGGACAATCGCTTAGGCTTTGCTGTGCAGCTGGCGGTTTTACGCTATCCGGGTTGGTCTTACACGCACCTTAAAAGTATTCCACATAGCGTTATCCAGTACATCGCCCAGCAAATCAACATCCCAGCAGCAGCCATTCATTCTTATGGGCAAAGGGAAAATACGTTATGGGATCACTTAAAGGAAATTCGCAAAGTGTACGGTTATCAAGAATTCACAAGTAAGGAATATCGACAGCTTTCCAAGCACCTTTTGCCTCTTGCCTTAGAGAATGGGGATTCGATGTACTTATTAAATGTATGCTTTGACTATTTACGACAACAGAAAATCATTTTCCCTGCTTTAACAACGCTTGAACGGGTTGTATGGGAAACACGTGACCGAGCTGAAGAAAGGATATTTAATCGGATTTATCATGGGCTAACACCTACGCAAATAGAAAAATTAGAAACATTGATTTTACCAACGAGTGCAACCGAATCGAATAAAACACCACTTGGCTGGCTAAAAGAGCCGATGGGGTTCCCTTCACCAGAGACCTTTTTAAAAGTTATTGAACGGTTAGAATTTATACGAGATATGGCGTTAAATGACGTTCATTACATACGATTCATCGAAACCGATTAAGCCAGCTCGCTCGATTGGGGACACGCTACGAGCCGTACGCATTTCGTAATTTTAAAGAAATCCAACGAAAAAACGGCAAAAAATTGAATGAAAAAATTATTCACTTCACAAAATTGGGCAGGCACTTATTAAAGCAAAACAAGAGAACCTGAATGTTTTTGATGTATTAGAGTCCGTTTTAGAGTGGGATACATTTGTTACGTCCATTGAAGAAGCAAAAGAGCTAGCACGGCCATCAGATTACGATTATTTAGATTTACTGCAAAAGCGCTTTTACGCCCTTCGAAAATATACGCCAACGCTACTACGTGTACTTGATTTTCATTCAACAAAAGCTAATGAGCCTTTACTAGAAGCAGTTGAGCTATTACGTGAGATGAACGATTTTGGGAAACGAAAAGTACCCATCGATGCACCCGTCAACTTTATTTCAACACGTTGGAAAAAGCATTTATATGAGGAAGACAGCTCCATTAATCGTCACTATTATGAAATGGCTGTTTTAACCGAATTACGTGAGCATGTACGAGCTGGTGATATTTCTATTGAGGGAAGTAAGCAATACCGAGATTTTGAGGAATATTTGTTTACAGCCGAACAGTGGCAAGCTGACAAACAACAAACGCGACTCGCTGCCCCCGTTGCTTATGAAGAGTACTTGCAAGAGCGAATGGCAAGCTTAGAGGAACGTTTGAAATGGTTAACCACGAATCTAAAAGATTTAGATGGCGTTTCACTTGAAAAAGGACGCTTATCGTTAGCTCGATTAGAAAAAGATATTCCAACAGAGGCACAGGCCTATAGCGCAAGCCTCTATAAACTGTTACCACGTATTAAATTAACGGATCTCTTAATGGACGCTGCGTATTTAACAGGCTTTCATGAGCAATTTACACATGCTTCATCGAATCGGAAACCCGACAAGGAGGAAACGGTGTTGCTTATGGCTGCTTTAATTGGCATGGGGACAAATATTGGTTTAAGTAAAATGGCTGATGCAACACCAGGTGTAACCTATAAACAGTTGGCCAATGTCGCTCATTGGCGCATGCACGAAGATGCAATGAATCGCGCACAAGCGACCTTAGTGAATTATCAGCACCGGATGAAAATGGCTTCATATTGGGGAGACGGTACGACATCTTCATCCGATGGTATGCGTATGCAAGTAAGCGTTTCTTCCTTACACGCCGAAGCCAATCCACATTATGGCACAGGAAAAGGCACAACCATTTATCGCTTTACAAGTGACCAGTTTTCATCGTATTACACTAAAATCATTCATACCAATTCAAGAGATGCTATTCATGTGTTAGATGGCTTATTACATTATGAAACAGATCTAACGATTGAAGAGCATTACACCGATACAGCAGGCTATACCGATCAAATTTTTGGTTTAACGCACCTATTAGGCTTCAAGTTTGCGCCGAGAATTCGAGATTTATCAGATGCCAAGCTATTTACCTTTAAACAAACGAAAGATATCTGCCTCCCTCATCATGGGCAAGCTAGGATCTTATTCAAGACAAAATAGTTTAGCGACAGCTTTAAGAGAAATGGGGAGGATTGAAAAAACGATTTTTATTTTAAATTATATTTCAGATAAGTCATTACGAAGGAAAATTCAGAAAGGCTTGAACAAAGGTGAGGCAATGAATGCTCTAGCACGTGCGATTTTCTTTGGGAAACAAGGTGAGCTGCGAGAACGAACAATGCAACGGAGGCACTCGAACACCAAAAGAGCCAAGGACATTTCAAAGAAGAACTATTACCTCATATTTCTCCACTCGGTTGGGAACATATTAATTTCTTAGGTGAATACCACTTCAGATCAGAAAGTAGCCACAATCCAAAGGAACTCAGACCATTACGAATTCCTTAACGTTGTTAAAATAGGCGTTTCCGTCAGAAAAAATCCCTTAACGTTGTAAATCCGCATTTTTCTGACGGGACCCCCTTCAGATTCCGCGTCACCACGGACACCCTTGCTCTTGGCTAACCTCTACTTCTGTCTTCGAGGTTCGGGACGTGCACCCTATAGTTCATGCGCATGCCGGGCGCACCACAAAAATAAAAAAAAAGACCAAGTTCGCAATGAACTTGGTCTTTCATTTAAATGATTATTGTTGAGCAGCTTTCGCGCGTAATACCATTTGTAAGATACCACCGTGACGGTAGTAATCTACTTCTACTTCTGAATCGAAACGAGCTAACG
>JAZLIT010000263.1:0-6041 GCA_045617525.1 Solibacillus sp.
AACTATCCCCCATCTTTAAAACTATTTTTTCGATTGTAAAATTTTAATGAAACGGCTCTATCTTCCATTTATAAATGAAATTATCAATGAGATATCAAGTAAACACCATATAGGGCGATTTCGATTAATTTTACAATTACTAGGAGGTTAAGCGGTTGAAAGCAGCGATTTATAAATCTTATGGTTCACCTGAAGTAATGGAGATTAGGGATGTTGAGAAGCCGTTGATCAAAGATGAAGATAGGGTATTAATTAAAGTGGTCTCCGCCTCTGTAAATAAATATGACACTCTATATCGAAAAGGTTATTTGCCTACAAGAATGGAAAATGGTCTTATAAAACCAAAAACGCAAATTCTAGAATAGACGTTGCTGGTACGGTTGAAGCAGTGGGGAAAAATGTAAAAAAATTCAAGATTGGCGATCGTGTTTTGGGAAGTTGTGTCGGATCCCATGCTGAATATTTATGCCCAAGAGAAAGTTTTTTTACTATTATGCCAAATAACCCTACTTTTGAAGAGGCAGCTGCAATACCATGTGCTGCACAGACTGCCCTACAAGCATTAAGAGATGTAGGGAAAGTAAAAGAAGGCGATAAGGTTTTAATTTACGGCGCATCGGGGGGAGTAGGGCACTTTGCTGTTCAGCTTGCTGTGTATTTAGGAGCTGAAGTAACCGCAGTTTGTAGTACCTCGAATATTGAGTGGGTTAAAAGTCTAGGTGCTCATCATGTAATTGATTATATCCAGGAAGATTTCTCTCGCAACGGGAAAAAATATGATGTAATACTGGATGCTGTCGGAAAGAGGACCTTTTTCAGTTGTTTGCGTTCTCTAACCGAAAACGGTATTTATATAACAGAACATCCACTCTACCCCAAGTATCACCCAATTCAATTGGTGATAGGCTCTATCATAGGAAGTAAGAAGGCTAAGATTCATCTTACAAAACCAAATGACAGTGATTTGGACCTATTACGAGTGCTTATTGAAAAGGAAAAATTAAGACCTGTAATTGAAAAGTGCTTTCCTTTAAATGAAATTGTAAATGCTCATAGGCATGTTGAAAGTGGACGCACAAAAGGGAAGATTGTTCTTAAGATCGAGTAAAATTACTTCCGATTTGAATTAGCTATTTAAGCAACAGTAGAAGTTTACTAATAAAAAAGGCTCGGTTCCGCTTAAAAGGGAACTGAGCCTAAATTATTAAACCTATCAACACCAATGTGTTGCCGTGTGGAGGTGTTAGTTAGGAATTAGGCAACCAACAAATAAACCCGTACTCTTCTTTATAAATTTGTGCTAGAAAAAGTTGAGTCGAAAATCGAGGGAATCAGAATACATATACTAATCATCAGATGAAACCGTTCTAAAAACGGAATTGATAGGTGGTTAACAATATTTTACTATAAGAGGAAAGGTATTCCATTACTTGAAATTAATCCTAATCATTTAGCGCAGTTGGAACAAGATGCACTTTTAAAACCTTTAATAACTGATTTGGGAGGAAGGCAATGAAACTTACACTCAGAGAGCAGGAAAAATTAATGATTGTGGTAGCTGCTGATTTAGCATATCGCAGAAAAGCTAGAGGGTTAAAGCTAAACTATCCTGAAGCAATAGCCATAATAACTTATGAGATTTTAGAAGGTGCTCGTGATGGGAAAACTGTGGCAGCACTAATGGATTATGGACGTCGAATCTTATTTAAGGAAGATGTAATGGAAGGTATTTCAGAAATGATTCACGATATTCAAGTGGAAGCAACATTTCCTGATGGAACAAAACTTGTGACGGTTCACCATCCAATTCAATAAGGGGGGCGTTTAGATGATACCAGGCGAGATGAAGTTAAAAGCAGATGATATTATCGCAAATCAAAATCGTAAGACCAAGACACTTCAAGTAACCAATTTAGGCGATCGTCCGATTCAAATTGGTTCACACTTTCATTTTTATGAAGTGAATGGGCAACTTTCTTTTGAGCGTGAAGAAGCATATGGCTATCACTTAAATATCCCTGCTGGAACAGCGCTACGTTTTGAACCAGGGGATATGAAGATTGTAGAACTAGTCTCTTTTGGAGGAAAACGTGAAGTGTACGGTCTGAATAATTTAACAAATGGTCCATTAAAGGAGGAAGTATAATGCTACGCATTCCTCGTAAACAGTATGCAGATATGTTTGGTCCAACGACAGGGGATCAAATTAGATTAGCTGATACAAATCTATGGATTGAAATTGAAAAAGATTATACGACTTATGGCGACGAAGTGAAATTTGGTGGTGGCAAGGTTATTCGTGATGGAATGGGGCAGCATCCATTAGCCATTGAAGAAGAAACGATGGACCTTGTGTTAACAAATGCAGTTATTGTCGACTATACAGGTATTTATAAAGCGGATGTGGGCATTAAAAATGGCCGAATCGCAGGTATCGGTAAAGCAGGAAATGATTTATTAATGGATGGCGTGACGATGCTGATAGGGGCTACTACAGATATCATCGCTGCCGAAGGAAAAATTGTCACTGCTGGGGGAATAGATGCGCATATTCATTTTATTTGTGTAGATCAAATTGAGACCGCTCTACATAGTGGTATTACAACAATGATTGGTGGTGGAACGGGTCCATCAACGGGCACGAACGCTACAACTTGTACGCCTGGAAGCTTTTATTTGCATAAAATGTTAAAGGCTGTAGAAAATTTCCCGATGAATTTTGGGCTTCTAGGGAAAGGCAATGCTTCTAGCGAGGCACCCTTAATTGAACAAGTGAAGGCAGGAGCAATCGGATTAAAACTGCATGAAGATTGGGGTACGACACCAGCAGCGATTGACACGAGTTTAAGAGTAGCGGATAAATATGACATTCAAATTGCCATTCATTCGGATACGCTGAATGAAGCTGGGTTTGTGGAAGATACGATCCGTGCTATAGGCGGTCGAGTTATTCATACATATCATACGGAAGGTGCAGGCGGAGGACATGCGCCAGAGCGAGGGCCTTTAGCGGAAGAAACAACAGATGCTGATAATTTTAGAGTGAAACGATACATTGCTAAATATACAATCAATCCAGCGATTACACATGGTATTAGTGGCGAAGTAGGATCAATAGAAGTAGGTAAATTTGCAGACCTTGTTATTTGGGAGCCCGCATTCTTTGGTGTAAAACCAGAAATGATTTTAAAAGGTGGAATGATTGCTGCCAGCATTATGGGGGATCCGAATGCTTCGATTCCAACGCCACAGCCTACATTGTATCGACAAATGTTTGCGGCGTATGGGAAAGCAGTGCATGATACGTCTATTACATTCTTATCGAAAGAAGCTATTGCAAATGAATTGCCAAAAAAATTAGGGTTGCAAAAAAGGGTAGCTGCAGTGACAAATATTCGTCAACTGCGTAAAAGCGATCTAAAGCTTAATAATGGGACACCGACCATCACCGTTGACCCGCAAACATATGAAGTGTTTGTAGATGGGGAGCTAGCAACGTGTGAGCCGGCAGAAGTTTTACCAATGGCACAACGATATTTCTTATTTTAAGGGAGATAATTAGATGATTATTGAAAAAGTAATAGGTAATATTTATAAAGATAATTTACGTAGTAAGCATGTAGAAAAAGTGTATTTGAATAGCGAAGACTTATTAAAGCGAATTCAACGAGTAAAAACAGATCATGGCAAGGAGTTAGGAATTCGTTTAGAAAATAATCAAGAGTTAGAAGATGGTGATGTATTATTTCAAGATGAAAAAAACATGATTGTTATTTATACAAATAAAGATGATGTGATTTCGATTCGTCCACGATCCATACTAGAGATGGGGGATATTGCACACCAATTAGGAAATCGTCACTTACCTGCGCAATTTGAAGGGGAAGAAATGATTGTTCAGTATGATTATTTAGTGGAAGAGTTACTAGTATCTTTAGGTATCCCTTATGCGCGTGAAGAACGCAAAGTGAAAAAGGCATTCCGCCATATTGGTCATTAAGAAATGAAAAATTATCTTCACTTGCTGCAATTAACGGATTCTAATTTCCCAACAGGTACATTTTCACATTCTTTTGGGTTAGAGACATTTGTTCAGCAAGAAATCATTAAAGATACTGAAGATTTTAAGCGGTTTTTAAAAGGGTATATTGATCAACTTTGCTATACAGATGGGCTAGCTACTAAACTAGTGTATGAGGCATTAAAGGAAGGCCGTTGGGAAGATCTTGTTGAAACGGATACGATCCTTTTTTGTAGCAACAGTGCGAAAGAGTCGCGTTTAGGCGCGCAAAGAATTGGTCAACAAATGCTTAAGTTGTACAGGGAATTATATGCTAATCCCTATTTAGATGCCTATGCCAAAGCAATTCAGCAACAGCAATGTTATGGGCATCCAAGTGTTTGCCAAGCGATTGCATTGTATGAATTAGATATTAATAAGGAAATGGCGATTCAAACGGTCATCTACACGGGTTGTAGTAACATTGTTCAAAACGCTGTTCGCTGTATTCCACTTGGACAAACAGATGGCCAGCGAATGCTGCAGTATGCGATCCAAGAATGTACAACAGCAGTTGAACGAATTTTAACTTTACCTAAAGATGTATTAGGTGCAACTGCTCCATTACTAGAAATCAAACAAATGCAGCATGAACAGCTACATATAAGACTTTTTATGAGCTAAGGAGGCATACTGAAATGAGTAAACCAATTCGTATAGGTGTTGGGGGTCCCGTAGGTGCAGGGAAAACAATGCTTGTTGAAAAGCTAACACGAGCAATGTATGAAAGTTATGAAATGGCAGTTATCACAAATGATATTTACACGAAAGAAGATGCAAAATTTTTAATTCACAATGGTGTATTGCCAACTGATCGAATTATTGGTGTAGAAACAGGAGGCTGTCCACATACAGCTATTCGAGAAGATGCGTCTATGAACTTTGCAGCAATTGATGAATTAAATCAGGCTCATCCCAACTTAGATTTAATATTTATTGAAAGTGGTGGAGATAATTTAGCTGCTACATTTAGTCCAGAGCTTGCCGATTTTTCAATCTATATTATTGATGTAGCACAAGGTGAAAAAATTCCTCGTAAAGGCGGACAAGGAATGATAAAAGCCGATTTATTTATCATTAATAAAACGGATTTAGCACCATATGTAGGAGCAAGTTTAGAGGTTATGAGAATTGATACGCTCGCTACGCGTGGTCAAAAACCATTTTTCTTCACCAATTTGAAGAACGAAGAGGGTTTAGCAGATGTCGTTGATTGGATTAGGAAAGAGGTCTTTTTAGAAGGACTTGCACCTCTATGATAACCGGTGAACTGCGATTACGGGTCAAAAATAAAGCAGGTCGAATGATTGCTGATGAAGGTTATGTCAGTGGAGCGCTCAAGCTAGGAAAGCCCATTTGGTACGATAGCATTCCTTTGTATTATTTGTTACACGTAGGAGGTGGCTATTTAAGTGGGGATACGTACACGCAAAAAATTGAGCTACTAGAAAATGCATCACTGTACTTAACTACTCAAGCAGCAACTAAAGTATATAAAGGAATGCTCCCTGCAACAATGACCACAAACATTACATTAGGGGAGTATAGTCACCTTTCACTTTTACAAGATCCTCTAATTTTATTTGAAAATGCAACCTATCACCAAAAGACTTTTGTGGAATTAGATACAACTAGTACATTTTATTTCAGTGAGATAATTACGCCAGGATGGTCAGCTACACATAAGCCCTTCATGTATCATGAATTTATGAGCCACTTTCAAATAAAAAGAGCAGGTAAATTACTGTATATGGATCGCCTCCATTGGACTAGAGGGGTACAGCAAAGTATGACGCAACTTGATTATTATACGCATTACGGAACGTACTTGTGTATTGACAGATTACCGCTAGAATTCTATGAGTGGCTAGAAAATTGGACAATGCCAGACTGTATTATTGGAATATCAACTATTGATAATGCTGGTTTTGTGTGTAAAATTGTTGGAACGCATACACAGGCGATTGAACATGCTTTTTCT
>JAZLIT010000264.1:0-1865 GCA_045617525.1 Solibacillus sp.
GTTTTTAGACAATTCAAGTATATAAAAAAAGCCTGATTTTGTGCCTTTTTTCTCAAAATTGAGTGGAAACCTTAACAAATAGTATAGAGCCACTTTTTAGTTGCAAAAAAATACTGTTCATCTATTAAAAATGAACAGTACTTCAAAAATCCCTTATTACGTAAGTAAATTAAAACCCTAATATAGCCTTAAATACCGAAGTTGTTTCTCCACCTTCATAAATTACATAAAGTAATAGGTAAACCATTACTCCAGTAATTGCCACGAAGAACCAAATGATACTTGTGATTGGCCCTATACGACGGTGTAGCTTTAAATTATTTTTAAGTCCAGAAATTATAGAGGTAAGGCCAAATACTGCACCTGTTGTGGCTAAAATAATATGGAACACTAAAAAGAATGTATAATATCCTTTTAAGTCATCCGGCCCTCCAAAAGCTGTATTCCCAACAAAAATAGTTCGGGAAACATAAATAATGAAGAAGAGTAATGCAGAAACACCTGCAGCAAACATCACTTTCTTATGCGCCTCAACTTTACGTGCAATAATAAGTCCCCATCCTATGGCAACTAATACAGCACTGATTACAATAAAAGCAGTACTAATAGTAGGTAATAATGGTAATTCCATTTTCATTTCTCCTTGTCGATTGCAATTTAATTTTTACAATTGTGCTAATTTACGCTCCTGAAACTCTTCTAGCTCACGCTTCGTGATCTCATCCGGATTCGCACGCTCCGTATTCCACCACTTCCTAAACACTCTAAATAAAATTACACCGAAAATAATTTCCTGAATAATTTTCATTAATACACCACCAACTTGTTGGTCAGCAACAGCAGACATGCTCGTGAATAACTCTGGTCCAGATAACGCAAGTCCCGATAATGTCGCAACAGGAACACATAGTTCCATCGCCTTCAACCACACATCTGGGTTCGAGTAAGTTTCGTAGAGCGGTGATGATGCAAAAATAATTAGCGCACAAGCTGGTGTGATTAATACCGCATTCGCAGCAATATAGCCAAGCTTATGTATATTTTTCATTTGTCGTTGTCCCTCAATCGCATTCATAAACGGCCAATACATAAGCATCGCCGCAATAAATAATAGGAACGTATATATTCCATGCATCGTTTCGTCCATTTTAATCGCATCAAAAATCGAAGGTAAATGATATAACGAGAACATCGCAACAAATAAAACTAAAGCAAAAATTGGCTGCGTTAGCGCATAAACAACTTTATGTATTACTTTAATAGCGAGCATTGCTTTCCAAACCCACCACGGTATTCCCTTAATCAGGAATATCGGTACTAATAATAGTAAAATCGCCATTTGCACCATATGCCAAGTAAACATGATGTGACCTAATAAATCAACCGGTGACCCTTTAATAATATAAAGCGTAATCATTGCTAACAGAAAGTAAATTGCTTCGCTAGACTTTAAAGGCTCGCTCTCTTCAAAATCCTTTCGCCACACTACTGTTACAATAAAGTATACAGCAGTTAAAAACAAAATTACTCCAATTAAATACGGGCTCCATAAAGCTTGAAAGCCAAATATACTTAATGGCATTTTACCGCGCTCCTTTAGACATCAATAGTTTCATTATAGTTGCACGTACCTCTAACTTCAATGAACGAACTATGACAAATCATACTTTATAACATATATATTTTACACTACTTTACTAATGAATATCCTAAATAGCCAAATTAAAATCGAGTAGGAGGGAGTGATTAACTCCCGACCTCTCACACCACCGTACATACGGATCCGTATACGGCGGTTCAATTAAGATGAATAACGCAAAGTTTCATAACGAGTTTGCAGACTTTTGAGCCCTCGATAACTCCAA
>JAZLIT010000265.1:0-76716 GCA_045617525.1 Solibacillus sp.
GTTCCTCGGACCGGTGTTTTGCCTCCAGCTTCCTTCAGATTCCGCGTCACCACGGACACCCTTGCTCTTGGCTAACCTCTACTTCTGTCTTCGAGGTTCGGGACTTGCACCCTATAGTTCATACGCATGCCGGGCGCACCAGAAAAAACGCTCGTCAATGTGACGAGCGTTCCCCCTTTTTGCAGGTTACCACCAAATGATCGTAGTGAATGCTAAAAAGAATGTAAATGCGATCAGAATTCCGCCCCACATGAAGAATTCGATTACACCAACCATATGTGTTTTCTTATCTTCTAAGTGCATGAAAGAATATAATTGTAGCACTACTTGCACACCTGCTAAAAGTAATATTACAGGAACTACAAATGTAGCTTTGTAACCTACTGCAACAGCAGTAAAGGCTATTAATGTTAAGAAAATCATAATCGCAAAGTTAACAACCTGCTTACGCATATGAACCGAATTATGGTGACGGTCAAGTTCGTATTGAGCTTTTGTGCGAACTTCTACATGAGAATCATGAGCCATATTATCCTAACACTCCCATCAAGTATACTACCGTGAAGATGAATACCCATACAACGTCGATAAAGTGCCAGTATAATGATGCGATAAAGTACTTCGGCGCGTTATATAAGTTTAATCCACGCTTACGGTTGCGAATTAATAGCCCAGTAATCCATACTAGACCAATAATTACGTGAAGACCATGCGTACCTACAAGCGAAAAGAACGCTGAAGAAAACGCCGATTGAGTATAACCAAAACCAAGATGCACATAATGATAAAACTCGTAAATTTCTAAACCAAGGAATCCTAGCCCTAAAATTACTGTAATCCCCATCCACGTTTGCACGCCTTTGAAATTGAAATTCTTTAGGTGGTACATTGCATAAACAGATGTTAATGATGAAGTTAATAATAACATCGTCATTGCAAACGCTAAAGGTAATTCATAAAGTTTTTTAGTTGAGAACTCCATTCCCGCTGGACCAGAGTTTTTAAGTGCAATATATGTCGCAAATAGTGAAGCGAATAATACAACTTCACACGCCAGGAAAATCCAAAATCCTACGACTTTGTTTTTCCCTTCAAGTGTAGCTTGTTCAGGATGCTTAGGCCAAGTTTGAGGGGTAAATTTTTGATTAATATCCATTATAAATTACCTCCCTTTTTGCCTGTTGCACGGTAATTTGCAAGATCTTTTTCGATTTCAATGATTTCATCAACGTGAACATGGAAGCCTAAATCATCTTTAATTGAACGAATAATCATACATGCAACTGTTGTACCTAGACCAATTACTAGAAGACCGATTGACATTAATGGCGATACAGAATCTGCAGTACCAGCAATTGCTTGATCTCCCCACGGGCTAAGTAACGCACCAAACGCTGCGACAAACGTACCAATTGACATGATTAACGGTAAAATTGAGTTATTTGGCATATGGATGTCACCTAAATCCTCAGCGTAAACCATACCTTCTTTGTTACCTTCTTCTTTTTCAATCCAATAAGGATCATAACCACGGATTAGTGGTGTTTGCTTAAAGTTGTAGAATGGTAGTGGTGTTTCAAGCGCCCACTCAAGTGAACGGCCATCTTCCCAGTAGTCACGACGGTTAACTGGAGCAGTCCAGATCGACATAATTACGTTCACTACTAATATTATTACCCCAATACCCATCATCATAGCGCCTACAGAAGAAATCATGTTGAATAAGTTCCAACCTTGATGGTCCATGTACGTAAATACGCGACGTGGCATACCCATTAAGCCTAAGAAATGTTGTAAGAAGAATGTTAAATGGAAGCCAATAAAGAAAATCCAGAAAGTAAGAACTCCTAGTTTTTCATTTAACGTACGGTTGAACATAATTGGCCAGTAGAAATGCGCTGAACCAAATAACGCAGTTACGATACCACCTACGATTACGTAGTGGAAGTGAGCTACGATAAAGTACGTATCATGTAATTGGTAGTCAAGTGGAGCAGTTGCCTGCATTACCCCTGTAACACCACCCGCAACGAATGACGGGATGAAACCAAGTGCATAAAGCATCGGCACTGTAACCTTAATCGATCCGCCCCAAATGGTTAAGATCCAGTTGAAAACTTTCATACCAGTTGGTACGGCGATCGCCATAGTCGCAACCGCGAAGATTGCATTGGCAGTTGCACCTAAACCTGTTGTAAACATGTGGTGGGCCCATACCATGAATCCTAAGAAACCAATTAAGATTGTTGCGAATACCATTGAAGAATATCCGAATAAACGTTTACGAGCGAATACCGGAATAATCTCAGAGAATAAACCGAACGCTGGTAATACTAAAATATAAACTTCTGGGTGACCGAAAATCCAGAATAAATGCTCCCAAATTACTGTGTTACCACCCATAGTATGGTCGAAGAAATTCGCACCAAACATACGGTCCACTAACATTAAGAATAAACCTACAGTAAGTGCAGGGAATGCAAATAAAATTAATGTACTTGATACTAAAGTAGTCCAAGTAAATAGTGGCATACGCATGAACGTCATACCAGGTGCACGCATCGTAATAATTGTTACGATAAAGTTAATACCTGATATTAACGTACCCGCACCAGAAATTTGTAAACCAAGTACATAGAAGTCAATACCATGACCCGGTGAATGTAAAGATAAAGATGCATAAGATGTCCAACCAGCATCAGGTGCCCCACCCATAAAGAATGATAAGTGTAGGAATACCGCACCAAAGAAGAATAACCAGAATCCTAATGCGTTTAAAAATGGGAATGCAACGTCACGCGCCCCTATTTGAAGTGGTACGATTGCATTCATAAATGCAAATAATAATGGTGTCGCTGCTAAAAATAGCATCGTCGTTCCGTGCATTGTTAATAACTCGTTAAATAGGCCAGCAGAAATGAATGTACTTTCAGGGAACATTAATTGAGCACGCATAAGTAATGCTTCAAAACCTGCAATAGCGAAGAACAGTGTACCGGCAGCTAAATACATAATGGCGATTTTCTTATGATCGACAGTTGTTAAATAGTCCCACACATGTGCTCCAAAGCCCTTTTTCTTTGCAACAGAGCTCACAACTTTAACCTCCTTCAAAGTTTTCTATCTCTAGATAATTTTATTTTTCAACAGTTAGTGTCATTAAGTATTCCGCGATTGCAGCTGCTTCTTCCTCAGTAACATTGTAATTACCAGTCATTAAGTTACCTGGTTTATTTTTTTCTGGATCCATAATCCAATCAACAACTTCTTCTTCCGTGTGATCCATGAAACCAGCCACGCGGTTACGGTCGCCGAAAGATGTTAAGTTAGGTCCCATTGCACCAGAAACACCAGAACCAGATACTGCGTGACATACTAAACAGCTATTTGCGAAAACAGCTTCACCTAAGTCAGCTGATTCTTTATTTGCTGTGTTACCTTCAGTTGCTTGCATTGCAGCAATCCAAGCTTTAAATGCTTCCGGCTCTAAAGATTTAACTTTGAAATCCATTAAAGCATGCGATGGACCACATAGCTCAGCACATTTACCATAAAATACGCCAGGTTCTACTTCCTTAGATTCCTTAGCAAACTCTAAATAGAATTTGTTTAAGTTTTCAACGTTTGTATCCAATTTCCCACCAACAGATGGAATCCAAAATGAGTGCTTAACATCTGCAGCGATTAAATTAAAGTAAACTTTCTCACCTGTAGGAACGACTAGTTCTTGTGCAGTAACTACGCCGAAATCTGGGTATTCAAATTCCCACCAGAATAGTTTTGCAGTTACATTCACAGTAAGCGCTGTTTTTTCTCCCGCTTCATTCACTTCATCCATTGCAGCAACATCTGCAAACTTGTAAGTTGAATTGATTGTAGGAACAGCTAAAATTAATAGTAAAATAATTGGGATAACAGTCCAAATCACTTCAAGCGTATGGCTACCTTCTACTTGTTTCGGCTTAAAGTCCTCGCCAACTTTAGTACGACGGAACTTCAAGAATGCTAGTAAGTAAATAACCGATACGATTACAACAACAAGCGTCATGATGACTACTGATAACACTAAAATGTTAAGTTGTTCTTGTCCAACCGCTCCTGATGGCTTAAGCGTTGATATATACTCTTCACCACAAGCTGAAAGAAAAGCCGCTACTACAGTAAACATTGCGAATAGACGCCATTTTTTAAGCCCTTTCATCATAGCTCAATTAAACCCCTCTTTCTTTGTTGTATTTCCATGTGTTCAACGGAAAATGTATTCAAAATGATGAATACGTTTCACATATTCGCCTGACACCGATCATAAGGAGATTTATTTGTAATTTTACAAATTTTCATCACCCTAATTTACCAATGTGCACTTAAATGTGACCGGCTATAATAATAATGTAGAATTCATTAAATTTTCAACCAATTCTCCACACATGTCGGTAGTAAATACCGTCAATTATAAAAATTCACTTACAATATTTTGGAGAATCAATCAAATCACGTGCCTCGTACATAACAAACGATACCGAATCATGACTACCGAGTTAAAAGGTTCTATCTACCCTAGCAGAATAATCCTCAATTTATGAGTGCAGTAAATCTTCACATACCCATGCAGTATTTATTTCAAATTCGCTACGCATTTACAAGTTATTTGATATAGGTTCATCCTTTCATTTTTGTAAGCATATTCCGCTAACATAACTATATCTAAATTTGCCTATAATTTCTAGATATTTCTATAATTTCAATCCAGAATGGTGACAAAAATGACAATTAACGGAATTCTTAATACCCCTATATATTAAAGTATATTAAAAAAAATATTGTGAATGCTTGCGTACAATTTTATGAACAATTTGTGAAAATCCACAAACTACCATACTTCCATTTTCTGATTGAAGTTGTAATTTGATGGAATATTCGCTATTATCTAGAATTAGAGACGCTTTTAAGAGCGATGCTGAATAAAAAAGTAGGTGGCTCATCCAATGCAACAACAAAGTAAATATTTAAAATGGCTAGCTTTAGCCTCAACTCTAGGTATGCTACTAATTCTCATTGGCGGTGCGCTTGTCACAAAAACAGATAGCGGGCTTGGTTGCGGACGTCATTGGCCAGGTTGCAATGGCTCTTTAATCCCCAAGGAAATTACAGCAGAAGTTTTAATCGAATTCTCACATCGCGTAATTACTGGATCTGTTTCTCTCTTTATCGTAGCTTTAGCGGCTTGGTCTTGGAAAACATTAGGTCATATTCGCGAAGTAAAATTCTTAGGTGTATTAGCCATTTTCTTTTTAGTTGCTCAAGCTTTAATTGGGGCAGCGCAAGTATTATGGGGGCAAGGAGACTTTATTTTAGCACTTCATTTCGGAATATCTCTTATTTCTTTTTCCTCAGTCCTTTTACTTGCACTAATCGTATTTGAGGTAGATCGAAAATTCGACGCCGATCAAGTATTTATCGCACCAAAGCTAAAGTGGCATATCATCGGTGTTACGATGTATTCATATATCGTAATTTACTCAGGTGCTTTAGTTCGTCATACGGATTCAAGTTTAGTTTGTCCTGATTGGCCATTATGCCGCAACGACCAGCCATTTACCATGCCATACAATATGTATGAGTGGGTGCAAATGGGTCATCGATTCGCAGTACTATTAATTTTCATCTGGATTGCATACATAACTTGGCATGTTGTAAAAAACTATAAAAATCAGGCCGTTATTTATTGGGGATGGATTTTAGCATTCACAATCGTCATTCTCCAAGTTTTAGCGGGAATGTTTGTCGTATTAACAAAGTTAAATTTATTTATTTCATTATTGCATTCTTTATTCATCACACTTTTATTTGGCTTATTCTGTTACATGCTTCTCCTGATTTCTAGAAGTAATGTAAATAATACAAAAAAGTAAAAGTAAAAAAGGGACATCCATTTGCACGAACCAGTGCAAATGGATGTCCCCATTTTTATTTAGTTATTCTAATTCTATTAAAAGGTCACCCGTTGAAATCGCATCGCCCGCTGTAGCATAAATCTCTTTTACTACACCGTCTTTAGGCGCCTGAACTGTTGTTTCCATTTTCATCGCCTCAGTAATCAATAAATGATCGCCTCGTTTTACCGTGCTTCCTTTACTTACTACAACTTTTAGAACCGTCCCTGGCATTGTGGCTCCTACTTGATCCGGATTCGTTGGATCAGCTTTCAATGAAATACTTCCGTCAACATCTGCCATCAAGTCTTGAATAACAAGTTCTCGTGATTGGCCGTTTAACTCGAAGTATAAAATTCGCGTGCCATCATGCTGGGGCTCACCCACCGAAACAAGCTTAACAATTAGCGTTTTCCCCTTTTCGATTTCAACTTCAATTTCCTCACCCAGTTTTAATCCATATAAGAATGTGGGTGTATCCAGTACTGAAATATCACCAAATTGATCATACATTTTCGTATACTCTTCGAATACTTTTGGATATAAAGCGTACGCGAGTACATCTTGATACGTTGGAACATAGCCTAATTTATCTGTCATCTCTTGCTTTAACGCCGCGAAATCAACAGGTTCTAATAATTCGCCAGGTCTTACCGTAATTGCCTCACGATCTTTCAAAATAACCTTTTGAAGTGCTTTAGGGAACCCACCATGTGGTTGGCCTAAATAGCCTTGGAAAAACTCAATCACAGAATCAGGGAAATCAATGTCTTCTCCTCGAATAAGTACATTGTTCTCCGTTAAATCATTTTGCACCATGAATAACGCCATATCACCTACAACCTTAGAAGATGGTGTCACCTTTACGATATCACCAAACATCAAGTTTACTCGGGAATACATCGATTTCACTTCGTCCCAACGGTCACCTAACCCTACCGCCTTCGCTTGCTGTTGTAAATTACTATATTGACCACCTGGCATTTCATGCACATAAACCTCTGAATGCGGTGATACCATCCCACTTTCGAAATCTGCATAATATTTACGCACATCTTCCCAGTAATATGAAAGCTCCTCAAGACCTTCAATATCAGCACGAATTTCACGTTTTCCACCCTTCATCGCATAGTACAACGAATTAGCACTCGGTTGCGATGTTAAACCAGCCATTGAACCTAACGCTGTATCAATAATATCAACACCCGCTTCAATTGCCTTGGAATATAAATATATACCATTTCCACTCGTGTCATGTGTATGCAAATGAATCGGTAATGAAGTTGATGCTTTCAACTCTGAAATTAGACGATATGCAGCTTCAGGTTTTAATAAGCCTGCCATATCTTTAATCGCTAAAATATGAGCACCAGTAGCCTCTAACTCACGTGCCATATCGACGTAATACTGCGTCGTATATTTCGCACGTGTCGGGTCTAAAATATCGCCTGTATAACAAATCGAAGCTTCTGCAATCTTGCCCGATTGGCGCGCAGCATCAATCGCTACTTCCATACCTTTAATCCAGTTTAGCGAGTCAAAAATACGGAACACATCAATTCCCTTGTCTGCAGATTCTTGAATAAAAGCACGAATTAAATTATCCGGATAATTTGTATAACCTACTGCATTGGCACCACGTAACAACATTTGGAATAACACATTCGGTACTTGCTTACGCAATTTCTCCAAACGCGCCCAAGGATCTTCCTTAAGGAATCGGTAGGAAACATCAAATGTTGCACCGCCCCACATTTCAAGCGAGAAGAAATTGTGCATTGAACGCGACGTTTGATTCGCAATTTGAAACATATCTTGCGAACGTACACGTGTGGCTAATAATGATTGATGCGCATCTCTAAACGTTGTATCTGTTAACAGAACCTCTTGCTGCTCTTTAATCCAATCAACAAGACCATCTGCTCCACGTTCATCTAGAATTTGTTTCGTGCCACTTAGCGGTGGTAATGTTAAATCAATTTTAGGCATTTTAGGTTGCGCAAATACCGGTTTTGTTTTCTTTTCTACTCCTGGGAAGCCGTTTAGTGTAACATTCCCAATGTAATTTAGAAGTTTTGTGCCACGGTCAAGACGCTCCGTAAATTTAAAAAGTTCCGGTGTTGAATCAATAAAACTCGTATCGAATGAACCCGATATGAAGTTTTCGTGTAGAACGACATTTTCAAGGAATGGGATATTTGTCTTTACACCACGAATACGGAATTCACGTAAATTTCGATCCATTTTTGCTGCTGCTTCTTCAAACGTCATGCCCCAAGTTGAAATTTTCACTAATAATGAATCGTAATATGGTGTTACAATTGCACCTTGGAATCCGTTTCCTGCATCTAATCGAACTCCAAAGCCACCGCTTGAACGGTAAACCATAAGCTTACCTGTGTCAGGCATAAAATCATTTTTGGGATCCTCAGTCGTTACACGCGATTGAATCGCATATCCAAATAACGGAATATTTTCTTGCATTGGAATACTCACTTCAGGTGAATGTAGACTGTAGCCTGCCGCAACTTTAATTTGAGCATGGACGATGTCAATACCTGTAATCATTTCCGTAATTGTATGTTCAACTTGAATACGTGGATTTACTTCGATGAAATAAAATTCATCACCCGCCACTAAAAACTCCACTGTACCTGCATTTTTATAATTTACATTTTTCATTAATTTAACTGCGGCATCACAAATTCGATTTCGCAATTCATTTGATATTGAATTTGATGGTGCAATTTCAACTACCTTTTGATGGCGACGTTGAATTGAGCAATCGCGCTCATATAAGTGAACAATATTACCTTCTGCATCACCTAAAATTTGCACTTCTATATGCTTTGGCTTAATAATACATTTTTCAACGTATACTTCATCTGATCCAAAGGCTGCCTTCGCTTCCGATTTTGCACGCTCATAGCAACTTGCTAATTCACCTTTATGCGGAACCATTCGCATCCCGCGACCACCGCCACCTAACGACGCTTTGATCATAATTGGATAACCAAATCTTTCACCGAACGCTTCTACCTCATCAAGAGATTGAACTGGACCATCTGTACCTGGAATAACTGGGATATCAGCAGCAATCGCTTGATTACGTGCCTTCACCTTATCCCCAAACATATCTAGATGTGCCGAAGTTGGGCCAATGAAAATAATACCTTCTTCCTCACATCGTCTTGCAAATTCCACATTCTCAGATAAAAATCCATAGCCAGGATGGATTGCATCTACATTTGCTTCCTTTGCAATTTTCACGATATCTTCAATGTCTAAATATGCGTCAATTGGCTTTTTTCCAGCGCCGACTAAATATGCTTCATCCGCTTTATAACGATGATGGGCACCGCTATCTTCACGTGAATAAATCGAGACTGTCTTAATTCTCAACTCATTACATGCGCGGAAAATTCGTATTGCAATTTCACCCCTGTTTGCAACTAAAACCTTTTTAATTGTGTTCATTTCCCCTTGACCCCCTAGTGCTTTTCTTTTCTATTTTGTAAAAAGTAGAGACATTGATTAATATCCCCATCGCTAAAGATAGTAAAAATATGGAAGTTCCGCCATAACTTATAAACGGAAGCGTCACACCAGTTAAAGGAATTAAGCCAGACATTCCGCCGACATTAACAAATGTTTGGAAACCAACCCAGGTAGCAATCCCTGCAGATAACATACGCGCCAATACATCTTTAGACGTCGTAGCAATCCAAAACCCTTTTAAAACAATAAACCCAATACCACCAAGCGTCAAAATAACACCGATTAAACCCAATTCTTCAGCAATAATCGCCATTATAAAATCGGTATGTGGATGAGGTAAATAACCTAGTTTTTGAATAGATTGCCCTAAACCGAGCCCTTCAATTCCCCCATTACCAATCGCATAATAACCATTAATAATTTGATTTCCTGATCCATCCGCATACTCAAAAGGATTACGGAATGACGTAAATCGGCCTAGACGACTATCATTAAAGATCGAATCATACTTCACTAGTAAAAGGACACCTAAAGCAAACATCCCGATACCGCCAACTACAGTAGAAAACTTAAGTAGGACTTTACCAGTCATACCACTGGCTAGCACTAATGAAATGGCAATTACAAATAAAATCCCTACCGCACCTAAATCTGTTTCCATCCCCACTAAAATAATTATTAAAAGCCATATTAATACAGGCTCTGTAATATCATTTAGCTTTAAATTTTGAATTGAACCATTATTTTTACTTTTGTTATAAAATGAGCCAGCAAAATAGACAATAATAAAGAGTTTGGCATACTCTGACGGTTGGAATGTTCTCCCCCCGATTAATATCCAACTTTGCGAACCTGTAGCTGTAGCGCCTATCCCAAATAATGTTACCCATATTTCTAAAATAATCATTACAGCCATTAAAATCGCTAGGAAGTACTTATTGCTTAAATTTCGATATGGAAATATTAATGCCAAAAAGAAAAATACAAAGCCAAGTTTTAAGTTAGTAAGCTGCTTTTGATAAAAATAATCTGGATTTTCCCCTTCGATCCGAATAGCTGTCATTTGACTTGCACTGTAGATCATCACTAGGCCAAATAAACTTAAAAATATGTACATAAAGAACAGTGAGTAATCCAAATTTCTAAATAATGATTTAAAATATCGTTTCATTTCTTTACCTTCTTTGTAGAAAAAAAACCCAAACGCCAAATAGCTGTTTGAGTTTTTCTATTATTTGTCTGTGTATACATCGTGTAGTAGTGATAATTCTTTTTCTAGTGAATCAAGAATTTTTTTCCCTTGCTCACGTTCAAGGAGACCAAGTTTCACGGCGAAATCAATTTCGCGTGATAAGCCGAACATTTGAGTATCCAATACTTCCTCATATAACGGACAAGACGGCATAGTCAAGTTATCCATTTGCACTTTAATTAATCGTGCGATTTTATCTGCATCGGCATGTAAAAGCTGTAGTGCTTTTTCCTGAAAGGAAGCCTGTGATTTCGTATCCATGAGGACGCCCCCATCATTTGATATTTCTTCGAATGTATCTTTATAAAGTTTATCTTTTCATCCAATAAATTGCAAGTGTCTTTATACGTATCCACTACTTTTCGATTATATTTATTTCTTATTTTACCTTGCAAACGTTATAATAGGATTTGAAATAGACGCAAGGAGGAAATACTTCAAATGGAAACGATTATTACAATTAATGGAGCAGTTACATATAAACTAACTTTAGATCCAACGGTTTGGATTTTTGACGACCGTAAATTAGATTTAACAACTTATTTTGAAGCAGAGAAAGCTATAGCTGACGAAGAAAAATATTTGCGCGAAATGGGTAAACATTGGTCTCGTGAAATTATGGAAGGTGCGGTTTTCCCACCAACTTTAAAAACAGAGAGGAAATTCGACCGTAAAGGAATGATGACCGGCACATTCGGTATCGAAATTAAACCATTCTTAATCAATGCAGAAATTTTAGACTCGGCTACTACCGTTGTATTTGAAACAACTGATGCACAAGAGCACCACTTCTCAATTGAAGAAGCAAAAACATTAATTTTCAAATTCAGCCATGAAGGAAAGCCTTTAACTGAAGACGGTCCTGTCCACATATTATTTGGGGATGGATCAAATCGTGAAAATCCAATTAAAAACATTAAATCGATTCGCGTCCAATAGGAGGTTGTAAAATGCGTGTGAAATGTGTAGTTTGTGACTCAATTCAAATGCTCGATGATGATTTACCTCTAGCAAAAAAATTGCGTAATCGCCCGATTCATACCTTTATGTGTGAAGAATGTAGTGGCCGAATTACGGAAAATACAGAAAAAAGGATCGCAACAGGAAAGTTCAATTTTTTCCGCACTTCTTCAAAGATTGACGAAGACTTTTAATACCTAAATTGAATAATCATGTTATTATGCATCTAGCACAAATCACCTTTCATATACTGGTTTTTAGACATTTCAAGTATATAAAAAAGAGTGATTTTGTGCCTTTTTTTATGCGTAAGTATGAAAAACCCAACAAATATAATAAAGTCAAAAATAAAAAATACCAAACAGTGAATTGTACAAGACAATTCACTGTTTGGTACCCGGAGGCTGGATAATTTAATGTCCATGCCTCATTTTTTATATAACGTTACTACCTTCTTCGCGCTTTTCTCGCCATAGACGAGCTTTATACACGATTAGAATGAGCGCAGCAACCATTAACCCTTCCACAATAGGTAAGAAGAAAGCGAAAAACGTTAACATGATACATCCCAAAAATAAGAATGCATAAATTATCGAATTTTGCCATAAAGGTAATGATTTTGCAAAGCCTAATTTAAATACAATAGCTGAGAGGATAAAAATCAATGCAAGTAAGGTAAAACCCGCTAAAGAATAGCTGACTTCACCAGTACTCTCATCAATCGAGCCCAGCGCTTCATAAATATATCTAGAAATTCCTGACATTTTGCTTTTAACATACTCGTCATTAATTACAGTAGGTGCAGATGCTTGAATGAAATTCATAGAGCCCGTAAAAACAGACAACATGCTCAACATTGCTCATTCCTTCCTCATTTAACTAAATTAGTTAAAATCACTCAGCAGTTTTTTTCTTTTTAGCCATACGCTCACGTTCGTTTTTGTCTAAAATTTTCTTACGTAAACGGATTGACTCTGGAGTGATCTCTAGGTACTCATCGTCACCTAGGTATTCTAATGCTTCTTCAAGCGTTAAGATACGAGGTTTTTTGATAACATTCGTTTGGTCTTTGTTAGCTGAACGGATGTTTGTTTTTTGTTTCATTTTAACAACGTTTACTGTGATATCGCCGTCACGGTTATTTTCACCAACAACCATTCCTTCATAAATCTCAGTACCTGGCTCGATAAATAATGTACCACGGTCCTCGATACCCATCATACCGTAAGTTGTAGATTTACCAGTTTCCATAGAAACAAGTACGCCTTGGTGACGTCCGCCAACTTTACCAGTAACTACTGGTTGGTAAGAATCGAATGTATGGTTGATAATACCGAAACCTTTAGTGATAGACATGAACTCAGTAGAGTAACCAATTAAACCACGTGCTGGTACGTTGAAGATTAAACGTACTTGGCCAGAACCATTGTTAATCATATCAATCATTTCACCTTTACGAGTACCGATTGATTCAATAATTGAACCTACAGAATCTTCAGGTACATCGATTTGAACGCGTTCGATTGGCTCACAACGTACGCCATCGATTTCACGGATGATTACTTGTGGTTTAGAAACTTGTAATTCAAAACCTTCACGACGCATGTTTTCGATTAAGATCGATAAGTGAAGCTCACCACGACCAGAAACTGTCCATGCATCTGGAGAATCAGTATCTTCTACACGTAGAGATACGTCTGTTTGTAATTGTGCACGTAAACGCTCTTCAATTTTACGAGAAGTAACCCATTTACCTTCGCGACCTGCGAAAGGAGAGTTGTTTACTAAGAATGTCATTTGTAGAGTTGGCTCATCGATACGTAATGGTGTTAACGCATCTGGGTGCTCTATAGGACAAACTGTTTCACCAACGTTGATTTCTTCCATACCTGAAACGGCAATTAAGTC
This sequence comes from Solibacillus sp., assembly GCA_045617525.1. Lineage (GTDB taxonomy): Bacteria > Bacillota > Bacilli > Bacillales_A > Planococcaceae > JAZLIT01. The sequence continues at coordinate 13,552 of JAZLIT010000265.1, forward strand.
ACCAGCTTTAGCTGATTCAATTTCTACACGCTTAAGGCCTAAGAAACCAAATAATTTTGTAACACGGTAGTTTTTAACTGTTCCGTCTAACTTCATAAGAGAAACTTGTTGTCCTACTGTAATTGTTCCGCGGAATACGCGACCAATACCAATACGTCCAACGAAGTCATTATAGTCAAGTAAAGCTACTTGGAATTGTAATGGTTCTTCAGAGTTATCAATTGGTGCTGGAATAGCTGAGATGATTGTTTCAAATAAGCTTGCCATGTTTTCTTCTTGTTTTGATGGATCTGAATCTAAAGAAGAAGTACCGTTAACACCTGAAGCGTAAACTACTGGGAAATCTAATTGATCGTCTTCAGCACCAAGTTCGATGAATAATTCTAGTACTTCATCTACTACTTCTAGTGGACGAGCTGAATCTTTATCAACTTTGTTAACTACAACGATTGGTATTAATTTTTGCTCTAACGCTTTTTTTAGTACGAAACGAGTTTGTGGCATACAACCTTCGTATGCATCTACAACTAAACAAACACCGTCAACCATTTTAAGGATACGTTCTACTTCTCCACCGAAATCGGCGTGTCCTGGAGTATCAAGGATGTTGATACGAGTATCTTTATAGTTTACTGCAGTTGTTTTAGCTAGGATTGTTATCCCGCGCTCACGTTCGATATCATTCGAGTCCATTGCACGTTCTTCAACGCGCTCATTTGAACGGAAAGTACCTGATTGTTTTAATAATTCGTCAACTAAAGTAGTTTTACCGTGATCGACGTGGGCGATAATTGCGATATTGCGTAAGTCTGAACGTAAATTTGTCATTATTCCACTCCATATTCTTTTTTCATATGTTTAACTGTGATATTATATCACAAGAAAGATTAAATGTCTTTTTTGAAAGTTTATATTTCTTAATATCCTATAGATTTATCTTTCAAAAATAAGGAGGAATAGTGTTGAACAAAGCAAAATTGGTGATGTTCATTTACGCATTAGCTGCAATTATGTCAATGTTGGGAATTGGTATTTCTGTTGCAGTAGTAGGTGCTACAGGTGATAAATATAACCTAGTAGGTATTCTTGGTATCATTTTATGTACCATAGCAATGTGTGTTATCTTTATGATGGGCTTTATCACAAAAAAGAAATTCCAAAAGCAAGGTTTACTTTAATTCAATAAAAAATGGATGCAATCTTCGTCTTTTGACTTAGGATGCATCCGTTTTTTATTTAATTTAATTCTATAACCCATGATTATTTCTTTTCCTCTATATAGTCGTCTAATAATTGTTGGTGAATATATGGATTTGCAATTAAAAATGTATCCGTCGATAAAAAATCAAAGTAATCACCTTTTAGATTCGTCGCAATCGCACCAACTTCTTTGGCGATAATCGTCCCCCCACCAATGTCCCAAGGTGCTAAACGCATCGAAATATAAGCATCTAATTTGCCCGTTACAACAAAAGCAATTTCCATCGCAGCAGATCCGTATGAACGTGTGCCACGTACTGTTCGAATTAATTCAATTAATTTTTCATGATTTACTTTTTCATTTGGTGTAACCCAGCTTGCATTAATTCCAATAACCGCTTCTTCAAGCTTTAGAGGTTCTAATTTACGTAAGGGTGAGTCGTTATACCAAGCACCTTTGCCCTCAATTGCATAAAATAAATCTTCCCGCATTACATCAAAAATGTACCCCAATTTACCGATTCCATCTTCAAAAATACCGATAGAAATCATAAAGTGACGATGCTGCTTCACAAAATTCATCGTTCCATCAATCGGATCGATAATCCAGACAATGCCTTCTAGCTGTTCTACCTTTTCACCCATCCCTTCTTCACCTAAAATACGGTGTTCAGGATTACGTGTTTTGATTTTATCGATGAAAAACAGTTCCGTTTCTCGGTCAATATTCGTCACTAAATCATTTGCATTTGACTTCGTCTCCACCTGCAGGTCATAGGAGAAGGAATCTCGTATTCTTATACCAGCTTCTCGAATTATTTCTTTCGCAAACTGATCAATTTCTTCTATATTCATCCCATTCACCCCATTAGCACGTTTAGTATTTATGTATAAATTTAACACATATAAACAAGAAATTTGTAAAAAATATAATTATTTTTTTTGATTCTTTTTAATCCCGCAACTATTCAGGATAGTATTAGTGAATACGTAAAAAAACACTTGCAGCTTATATGCAAGCGTTTTTATTTTGGCTTTAAAGAAAGACTATACATACACCTTTAAACCATCAAGTTCTTGATTAATCTCAATTAGCCGTTTTTTAGATTTACTTATTTCAATTTCATTTTTTTCTTCCATTGCACTATATAAGGATGCAAGTTCATAATCGAGCTCTAGTTGCAGGATAAGTTCATATTGCTTTTCAATATCAACTTTTCGTATTATTTTAATCATCTGTCTCATAATCAATCACTCCTTTTTACTTGATATACTTCTTCACAAGAGAGAAAATGTGAGAAGAGTAGTAGTTAGAATCTTTTTCCCATCTTCTTCTCATAATAAACATTTTAATCGAAAGGAATTACAAAATGAATACTACTAAATGGACTACTGATGACTTCCGAGTTTTCGAAATTGACGGATTAGACGAGCGAATGGATGCACTCACTAGTCAAATACGACCAAAATTTCATCAATTAGGGGATTACTTCTCCGCTTACTTCAGCGCAAAAACTGGAGATGAATTTTACCCTCATGTTGCTAAACACGCGCGCCGTACCGTTAACCCCCCAAAAGATTCATGGGTGGCTTTTGCACCATATAAAAGAGGCTATAAAGCATTACCTCATTTCCAAATCGGATTATGGGGCAGCCACCTATTTATCGTGCTAGCCGTTATTTACGAGGCACCTAATAAAACCGAAATGGCCGAACGTTTACTGCAAAATACTTCTTTATTTGAAACATTAAATAGTAGCTATAGTATTTCCGGCGACCACATGGCCCCAACTTACCACTCACTAACTGATAACGAACCTTCAGAAACATTAGAAAAAATGCTGATTCGTTTAAGAGATGTTAAAAAAGGTGAATTTTTAGTTGGTCGCTTTATTCCTGCCGAAGAAGCTGTTCAAATGGACCATCAACAATTTATGTCTCTAGCTGAAGATACATTTAGCACAATCTTACCTATTTACAATGTCATGACAAATAAATAACCCCAATACTATTAATATGCACATCCAACTAATATTCATTCCTTAAAAAAACAAAGTTATAAAGCAAATTTTATGATTTAACTATCTGCTATTCTTTTTGAACTTAGAATTTAAAATTTTATATCCTTTTTGGGAAATCAAACACCCCCCATTCACATGAATGGGGGGTGTTTATTTTACGCGTTTTATTTAATGCGAATTATTTTGCCCTCAGCAAGTTCCTTCGCCAATTTCACGGCTTTAAAAGCAACATAACCACTGACTTCCTCAAATTCACGGCAAATTGTTTTTTCTTCTGCCTGAGATGGTACTACTGCTTTAAATAAACGATATTTCTCCATAAATACTTCTCGCTTAATACCCTTCTCATAAGCTGCTTCTACCGCTTCGAAAAAATGTACTACATCGACCATTTCTTTTGTCGACCAATCTGTTGATAAAGGATATGAATATTCCATTTTAAAAAAACCACCTTTTTAATAACTTTTCTTATTTTACTCGTAAATCGAATACAGATGCAACCATAGTGCCATTTCTACGTTTCTTAAAAAAAATCAAAAAACCCAAAAAGTGAATACACTAATTCGTATATTCTTACTTCTCTGAAAATTATGTAGTAACGCATGTCTAATAATGCTATAATTCATTTGTTTTAAAAATTAAATAAGTGAGGTGGTACCTGCGTTGTCACAGTTAGAAACTCCTTTGTTCGACGTTCTACTCAAGCATAGAAACCGACATCCAATTCAGTTCCATATTCCGGGCCATAAAAAAGGGCAAGGAATGGACCCAGCGTTTCGAGAGTTCGTCGGCGACAACGTTTTATCAATTGATTTAATAAATATCGCTCCACTTGACGATTTACATTCACCTAAGGGGGCTATCGCACAAGCCCAAAACTTAGCCGCCGAAGCATTCGGTGCTGATTACACATTTTTTTCCGTTCAAGGTACTAGCGGAGCCATCATGGCGATGATTTTAGCTGTCGTCGGTCCAGGCGATAAAATACTTGTACCACGGAATGTTCATAAATCGATAATGTCAGCCATCGTATTTGCTGGGGCAATTCCTATCTTCATTCACCCTGAGGTTGATACCGAACTCGGTATTTCTCATGGTATTTCACCTGAATCTGTAGAAAAAGCACTGCAAAAGTATCCAGATGCAAAAGCTGTGTTAGTCATTAACCCAACTTATTTTGGATTTGTAGCTGACCTACAAAAAATCGTTGAAATCGTACACTTACAAAACATCCCCGTTATTGTAGATGAAGCACATGGTGTACATATTAAATTCCATGAAGCGTTACCGCTATCTGCCATGCAAGCTGGGGCTGACATGGCCGCGACAAGTGTCCATAAATTAGGCGGTTCTATGACTGGAAGTTCAGTACTTAATGTTCGTGAAGGATTAATTTCGCCAAAACGAGTTCAATCGGTTCTTTCTATGTTAACGACAACATCAACATCATATCCATTACTTGCGTCATTGGACACAGCGCGTCGACAATTAGCGATCCACGGTCATGATTTATTAGAAGTAGCGATTCGTTTAGCCAAAGATACACGTAAACGTATCAACGCTATTCCTCATTTAACATGTGTAGGAAGAGAAAGGCTAGGTTCCTCTGCTACATTCGATATGGACCCGACAAAGCTTTTAATTAGTGTGAAGGATTTAGGTATTACAGGACATGCAGCCGAAGAATGGCTACGTCACAATGCAAATATCGAGGTTGAATTATCAGACCTATATAATATTTTATGCATCGTAACAATTGCGGATTCGAAAAAGGAAATGAATATACTTATTAATGCATTAAGTCGATTATCAAAGGAATTTGATTCGGAAGCAGCAATAAAAGTAGTAAGCGTTACAATTCCCGAAATACCCGCTCTTGCGATGACACCACGCGATGCATTTTATGCACAAACAGAAAGCATCCCATTAGCAGATGCTGAAGGCTATATTTGTGCTGAATTTATTATGGTTTACCCACCAGGAATCCCGATCTTTATTCCAGGTGAAATCATCACTAAAGACAATATTGAATTTATCCAAATGAATATTGAGGCTGGTCTACCTGTACAAGGCCCAGAAGATGCTACATTAAAAAATATTCTTGTTATTAAAGAACGTAAAGCAATTTATTAAAAATAGAAAATGCGGCATCCCTTTTTCTGGGTGCCGCATTTTTATATAAACCATATCGCAAACAACGGGGAAATAAACGCACCTAATATTGCACTTAGCCCCATCGAAAGGGACCCAATAGATAAAGTTTCTTCATCATATTCCTTTAGCTTCGAAACTCCGACACCATGACTCACACTGCCCATTGCTACCCCTCTGCTAATTGCCGTATGTATCTTGAATACTCGAAATAACGTCGGCCCTAGAATAGCACCGGTGAACCCAGCTACCATAACTAACACGGCTGTTAACGGAGCGATCCCACCAACTGTCTCACTCACCTGCATTGCAACAGGCGTCGTCAATGACTTAGGCAAAGAGGTTAGAAGAAAGCTTTCACTCGCCCCAAATAGCTTCAGTAACACAATGACACTCACGAGCCCTGAAAGCATCGCTACGCTAACACTAGATAGAATGGCATATTTATATTTATATATCGTGTAGCGCTGATTATAGAGCGGCACAGCTAATGCCACGACTGCTGGTCCAAGCAATTGTTGAAGCCAAACACCGCCCTGCATATATGTATCATACGGAATATGAAAGAGCAATAAGAAAACTGATACGAGCGTTGTAGTTGTTAAAACTGGAAAAAGTAAAGGATGTGGTTTTTTCTCATATATTTTTTTCATCACTAGAAATAAGCACACTGTAGCAACTACAATCAATAAAACTAGCGCAAAATTAGTCATTTGATTTTGCCCCTTCCAACTCTTTACGCTCTATAAACTGACTGAATTTCCCTGTAAGTATCATTGAAATAAGAGAACTGATGAAAACCGCAAGCATTAATAGAATACCGGGCATTTTTAGTAATTCTGGATATTGAATAACCCCTACCGTTGAAGGGATGAAAAAAAGCGTCAAAAAAGCAATTAAAAAACTAGACCCACCGCGAACCATCTTTACATCAACCACATTTAACATTAATAATATCCATAAAATAAGTAGGCCAATTATACTTCCAGGAATAAAAATTCCCGTCCACTTTACAATTAATTCTCCAATAAAATAAAATACCCATAAAATGCCGACCTGTGCAATTATTTTAACCGAATTCATAAAACACCTTCTTTCCAACATGTTCCTATACATTCATTGTAAAACTCCAGAAATAATCCGTCTATTAAAAAAACTTGATGAATAAAGTTTCTAATAGGAGCTACAATTTCATATCCCCCCAATCTAAAAAAACAAGCCAATTCGAAAAAAATCGAATTCACTTGCTTTCGTAACTTTTCATTTCAATCATATCTATACATAGCATCACCTAAATCGTGGCACATGAACCACCATCAATATTTAGCGAAGTTCCCGTAATATAGGATGCCGCTGGAGACGCTAAAAACACAATTGCTTTAGCTGCTTCTGTCGTGTCCCCAATTCGTCCCAACGGAATGGCTTGCCCTACTTTTTGAGAGTAGGCTTCCCACGATAAATGCGGTTCTTGATCTTTCCATCTTTTCTCAATTTGATCACTACGAATCAATCCGATACATACCGTATTTACACGAATATTGGAGGTACCTAAATCATTACTCATCGCTTTCGTTAACGCAATTCCTGCTGCACGACTCACAGTTGTCGGCAATGAATTCGCAGGAGGTGTTTTCGCTAGCACAGCTGTCACATTAATAATCGCCCCTCCGCCTTGCTTTCTCATCTCAGGAACCGCGGATTTCGAACAATTTACTGCGCCAAATAACTTCAAATCTAAATCTGCTTGCCAAAGTTCAGTTGAAACTTGTTCAAATGCATGAGCAGCTGCTGTTCCTGCATTATTTACTAAAATATCAACTTTACCGAACTCCTCTATCACAGTTCGAATTAAATTTTCACAATCCTTTTCTTTAGAAATATCTGTGCAAACCGCTAATACATCTTGTCCGGTTAATTGCTTAATATGGTCCTTCGCTGCCTGAAGTTGCTTTTCCCCACGTGCACAAATAGCCACTTGTGCACCTTCTTTCACAAATAAAAGTGCCGTTTCAAAGCCAATTCCTTTGCTTCCACCTGTAACTACGGCCACTTTATTATGTAAATGCAAATCCATCACCATTCCCCCTTCTTGTATACGTAAATTATTCTGTACTCTTCTTAATAATACCTTTTAAAAAACAAAATTATCCCCAATAGAAAAAGCGCTAGTCAAAAAGTAACTTTTGACTAGCGCTTTAAATTTAATTTATTTCGTTATGATATGGATTGGATTGCCTAGTAATACTTCAGCAGCTTCCATAGTAATTTCACCTAAAGTTGGGTGAGCGTGAATTGTTAATGCGATATCTTCTGCAGTCATACCTGCTTCGATTGCAAGACCCATTTCAGCGATCATATCAGATGCACCAGCACCAACGATTTGAGCTCCCACTAATAAACCATCTTCTTTACGTGCAACAAGCTTCACGAAGCCTTCTGTTGCGTTTAAAGCTAATGCACGGCCATTTGCTGCGAATGGGAATTTCGCAGAAGAAACTTCTAAACCTTGAGCTTTTGCTTCGTCTTCAGATAAACCTACTGTAGCAAGTTCTGGATCTGTGAAGCATACTGCTGGGATTGCTAAGTAATCTACTACTGAATGTTCACCAGCGATTGCTTCTGCTGCTACTTTACCTTCATAAGAAGCTTTATGAGCTAATTGAGGTCCAGCAACGATATCTCCGATTGCATAGATGTTTGGTACGTTTGTGCGGCATTGCTTGTCAACTTTAACAAGACCACGCTCTGCAAACTCGATACCTACAGCTTCTAAGCCCATTTCGTCTGTGTTTGGACGACGACCTACAGTTACTAAAACGTAATCTGCTTCAACTGTTTTTTCTTCGCCACCAGCTTCATATTTTACTACGACACCTGTGTCTGATTCTTCAACGCCTTTAGCAGATGCGCCTACAACAATGTCAACGCCTTTTTTCTTAAGGCCTTTTTTAACGATAGCCGTCATTTGTTTTTCGAAACCAGCTAAGATATCTTTGCCGCCTTCAATAATTGTTACTTGAGAACCTAGGTTAGCATAAGCTGAACCAAGCTCAGTACCGATATATCCACCACCGATAACAACTAATTTACCTGGAACTTCAGGTAAAGAAAGTGCACCAGTAGAGTTAATTACACGTTTAGTAAATTTGAAAGTTGGAATTTCAACTGGGCGTGAACCCGTAGCTAAAATTGCATTTTTGAATGTATACGTTTGAGCAGATTCACCGTTAATTACACGTACAGTGTTTGCATCCACGAAGTAAGCTTCGCCGCTTACGATATCAACTTTATTACCTTTTAATAAACCTTCAACGCCGCCAACTAATTTCTTAACAACGCCATCTTTGAAAGCTTGTGCTTTAGACCAATCAAGTTTCACATCAGTTGCTACGATACCCATATCATCTGAATGTTTCGCATGTTCGAAACGGTGACCCACTGAAATTAAAGCTTTTGAAGGAATACAACCAACGTTTAAACAAACGCCTCCTAAGTTGCCCTTCTCTACTACTGTTACTTTTTGACCTGTTTGAGCTGCACGAATTGCTGCTACGTAACCACCTGGGCCCGAACCTACAACTAGAGTGTCAATCTCAATCGGAAAATCTCCTACTACCATATACTTACGCCTCCATTAATAAAAGTTCTGGCTCACTTAATAAACGTTTTAAAAGATTTAAAGCGTTTTGAGCCGCTGCTCCATCGATCATACGATGGTCAAAGCTCATTGATAATGCTAACACAGGTGCCGCTACAATTTCACCATTTTTTATTACCGGTTTCTCTGAAATACGCCCAATTCCTAAAATTGCAACCTCAGGATGGTTAATTACAGGTGTAAACCATTGTCCTCCAGCAGAACCGATATTCGTGATAGACATTGATGCACCTTTCATTTCTTGGGGAGCTAATTTGCCATCACGCGCTTTTGTAGCTAATTCGTTAATTTCGTTGGATATTGCAAATACACTTTTACGATCTGCATGCTTAATTACTGGCACTAATAAACCACGGTCGGTATCTGCAGCGATTCCAACATTAAAGTAATGCTTTTGAATAATTTCTTGCGTTGCATCATCTAATGAACGGTTAAATTCAGGGAATTCGCGTAGCATTGCCACTAACGCTTTCACTACATAAGGTAAGTACGTTAACTTCACGCCTTTTTCTGCTGCAATATCCTTGAATTTTTTACGGTGAGCTACTAGTGCAGTAACATCAACTTCATCCATTAGTGTCACGTGCGGAGCAGTTTGCTTCGAATGTACCATCGCTTTTGCAATCGCCTTTCGAATCGGCGACATTTTTTCACGTGTTTCCGGGAATTCCCCTTCAAGTGAAATCGGAATCGGCTGTGCTACAGTCGCTTCAGTCGCTACTTCAGCTTGCTGAACAACTTCGACGACTTCCTTGCCACCCGCCATAAACGTTTCAACATCTTCTTTTAAAATACGGCCATTTTTGCCTGTGCCCGTCACTTGTTGAATAGTCACATTATGTTCACGTGCGTATTTACGAACAGATGGCATTGCAATAATGCGTTTTGAAATATCCACAGGCGTTTCATCTAGAGCTGGCGTTTCTTCTGCCACAGCTTCTACTACTCCCCTTTCCGCCGTAGCTTGCACTTGTGCTTCTGTTTTTGCTTCATGGTGATCATCACCTTTTAATTTCACATCTTCATAACCCGGTGCATCAAATGTAATTAATGCATCACCTACTACCGATACCACGCCTTCTTCTACAAGTACTTCTAGGACTGTACCTTCAACTGGAGAAGGAATTTCCACTACTGCTTTATCATTTTGTACTTCACATAAAATATCGTCTTCTTTTACTGTATCGCCTGCTTTAACAAACCACTTTACGATTTCACCTTCATGAATACCTTCGCCAATATCTGGCAAACGGAAAGTAAATGCCATTTATCTCACCCTCTGTCCTTAGAATGTTAAAACTTTCTTCGCCGTTTCAATTACATCTTTATATGTCGGTAACCATACACCTTCAGCTTGCGGGAATGAGTATATTGTATCTGGAGCTGCCACACGTAATACAGGTGCTTCTAAACTTAATATTGCACGTTCTGTAATTTCAGCTACAACTGTTGCCGCGATACCTGCTTGTTTTTGAGCTTCTTGAACAACGATTGCACGACCTGTTTTCTCAACAGAAGCAATAATTGTCTCAATATCAAGTGGTTGAATTGTACGTAAATCAATTACCTCAACAGAGTACCCTTCTTTTTCAAGCTCCTCTGCAGCCTTTAATGATTCATGTACCATTAAACCGTAAGTAATAATTGATAAATCTTTCCCTTCACGTTTAACAGCTGCCTTGCCAATCTCAATTGTATAAGACTCTTCAGGTACTTCTTCACGGAATGAACGATATAATTTTAAATGCTCTAAGAAAATAACTGGATCATTATCACGAATCGATGCGATTAATAACCCTTTAGCATCGTATGGTGTTGAAGGAACAACTACTTTTAATCCTGGTGATTGAGTCATTAACCCTTCTAATGAATCCGAGTGCATTTCTGGCGTGTGAACTCCACCTCCAAATGGTGAACGAATTGTAACAGGTGCATTATATGTGCCACCTGAACGATAACGTAAACGTGCTAATTGCCCACTAATTGAGTCCATAACCTCGAAAACGAAACCAAAAAATTGAATTTCAGGAATTGGACGGTAGCCAGTTAACGCTAACCCTATCGCAAGACCACCGATACCTGATTCCGCTAATGGCGTATCAAATACACGTTCAACCCCAAATTCTTTTTGAAGGCCTTCAGTTGCACGGAAAACGCCTCCATTTACGCCAACATCTTCACCGAAAACAAGTACATTTTCATCATTTTTCATTTCGCAACGAAGTGCATCTGTAATCGCTTGAATCATCGTCATTTGTGCCATGCTTATTTCGACTCCTTCTCTTTGAAGATTGCATATTGCTCTTTTAAGTTGTAAGGCATTTCACTCGCATACATATTTTCCATTAGCTCCGTTACTTTTTGCTTCGGTGCTAAATCAGCTTCTTTAATCGCTTCTTTAATTTCTTCCTTCGCACGCTCAATAACTGATTCTTCTTTTTCAATAGACCATAATCCCTTACCTTCTAAGAAAATTCGGAAACGGACAATTGGATCTTTCGCTGCCCATTCATTATCAAAGTCAGATGTACGGTAACGCGTTGGGTCATCCCCGGCCATTGTATGCGGACCGTAGCGGTAACACATTGTTTCGATTAAAGAAGGACCTTCGCCAGCTACAGCACGATCACGCGCAGCTTTTGTCGCTACGTAAACAGCAAGTGGATCCATCCCATCTACTAATACAGATGGAATACCTGCCGCGACTCCTTTTTGTGCGATTGTTTTCGCTGAAGTCTGTAATTCACGTGGTGTTGAAATCGCGAATTGATTGTTTTGGACGATGAAAATCGCTGGTGATTTGAACGCACCTGCAAAGTTAATTCCTTCGTAGAAATCCCCTTGAGACGAACCACCATCTCCTGTATATGTTACGGCAACTGTTTTTAAGCCACGTTTTTGTAGACCTAAAGCAACACCTGCTGTTTGGATATATTGTGCTCCAATAATAATTTGTGGTGCTAAAATATTTACACCCTTTGGCGGTTGATTGCCCATAAAGTGACCTCGGCTAAATAAAAACGCCTTCGAAAGCGGTAGCCCGTGCCATATAATTTGAGGCACATCACGATAACCCGGTAAAATCCAGTCCTCTTTTTCTAGCGCAAAATGTGATGCTAATTGTGACGCTTCTTGCCCTGCTGTAGGAGCATAAAATCCAAGGCGTCCTTGACGATTCAGAGAAATCGAACGTTGATCTAACACACGTGTATAAACCATGCGTGTCATTAATTCCACTAATTCTTCATCCGATAAATTTGGAACCGCTTCTTCATTCACGATTTCGCCTTTTTCGTTTAGTATTTGAAACATTTCGAATTTTTCTTCGATATCATGTAAAATTCCAACTGGATTAAATTGTTTATTCATTTTTTCTGACATACTACCCAACCCCTTTTCATCTGTATTAAAAAAAAATCATTTTCGATTGGTACAACATCCTTCTAATCATGAGTATAAATAATATTTTCCTATCGGTCAATCATTGTTTCCTGTTTAAATAAGCATTTTTTCGTTTGATATAAAAAAACTTTTTCCAAATCACTCTGTTATACATTAAAGTAACACCTGTACTATAATAGCTTTCTATAAATTCATTTTCTCCCCTAATGAGTCAGTGAATTAGAACTCACAGTTTCTTGTGCCCATTTTTAATTAAAATTATGAAAAAAAGAATGGCTATTTTTATTGTTTTTTCGTTGCCCACTCGAAATTGTTATGTATACTTGTCTTATATGCAGATAAAGAGAGGACGTTTTTAATGATTTTAATGGACCAAATCATCCGTGAGGGGCATGAAGCACTTCGTACCCGTGCTGAGGAGGTGGCATTTCCTTTAACAGAACAAGATAAACAATTAGCGCACGATTTATTAGAATATATAATCAATAGTCAAGATGAAATACTCGCAGATAAATATGACTTACGCCCAGGTATCGGATTAGCTGCCAACCAAGTGAATTCACTTAAAAGAATGTTTGCCCTTCATTTAGAAGATAGTAATGGAGATACATTTAGTTTCGTGGCGATTAACCCTAAAATCGTTAGCCATTCTGTAGAGCTAACATATTTATCAAATGGTGAGGGTTGCCTTTCGGTGGACCGCCCTGTTCACGGATATGTTCCACGCTATGCTCGCATTACAGTGAAATATTTTGATATAGAGGGCAATGAACAGAAACAACGCCTATCAGGATTACCTGCAATTGCGTTCCAACACGAGCTAGACCATTTAAATGGCGTAATGTTCTTTGATCGAATTAATGAAAAGGAACCATTTGGTGAAATCGAAAATGGTTCACCATTCGAACGTTAACAACAACTCGAAAAAGCTATTTAATCGCAAAACGGCGGCTAAATAGCTTTTTCATTTCAAATTAATTTTAATTGTTTCATTGCATTCATTAATCCATCTTGATCCACATGCTCTGTTACCATCGAGGCAACCTCTTTTGCTGCAAGATGACCATTTCCCATCGCTACACTTGCAGGCACATACGATAACATCTCCACATCATTTAAGCCATCACCAAATGCAACTACCTTATCTAACTCGATATCAGCAGCAGCCATTATTTTTTGAATACCGCGGGCTTTTGAACCCCCTTTTGGAAGAAGGTCACATGAATATGGATGCCATCTGACAATTTGCAAATCAGGAAATTCTTTTCGGTAACTTTGCTCACCTTGTTCATTCGTAAAAATGAGTGTTTGGTAAACCGGATTCTTTATGTAATAATGTTCATCAATTTTAGGATAGGGATATTTCAATGTAGCTAAACTTTCTTCAACTGCAAAATTCCCCGATGCCGATGCAATCATTTGCAAGTCATCTAGAAAAACAACTGCCTCATTTCGGCTAACGCCAAAATCTATCACTCGTTTCAATGTTTCCTGGCTCACACCATCTGTAAAAATGACTTCCCCTTTATACACGACATATTGTCCATTGAATGCTACATATGTATCAATCGCTAACTCATTTAATATCTCTTCAATCATAAATGGCGCTCGCCCTGTCGCAATTGCAAGTTCATGCCCATTTCTTCGAGCAGTTAACAGCGCTTCCTTTGCCGATTTTGGTATTACTTTGTCGTTATTGTATAAAGTCCCGTCTACATCAAAAAATAAAATTTTTCCCACACCATATACCTCTTTCACTACGTCGCCTATGACTTTACTTTTTTCTGAAAATTCTATATAATAATTAAACAAGGAGCGATGACCTATGTTAAAACGCCTCAAAAAAAAATTGTTGAAACAGTTGAAAGGCATCCTCGGAAAAAAAACAATTGCCTAGCCCTTCATAATTTGAAGGGCTTTTCTTTATTTTAAAGGTGTCGCATGATAATATAAAGGAAATGCATTTATTTCGTTCGTATTTTTATAACGGCCAAACTTTTGATAGTCAATTGAAAGGCATTGTTGTTCAGACCATCAATGCCTTTCATTTAACCTATAGATTTTTAAAATGCACTAATAATGTACGTATTTAAAGGAGAGTTATAAATGATTTACAAAGTATACTACCAAGAAAAAGTTAATGAAATTCCAGTTCGCGAAAACACAAAAACAATCTATGTTGAAGCTAATCTAGAGCGAGAAGTTCGCGCCTATTTACAAGACCGCAACTACAACATCGAGCTTATTCAACTTTTAGAGGGCAACTATTTAGATTACGAAAAAAATAGCCCAAATTTCCGTTTGGATAACGCTTAATCGCTTATGAAGTTTGTAAAGAACGATCAAGCAGCTGTTTTCGCACTTGGCGGACTGGGTGAAATCGGCAAAAATACTTATGGGATTCAATTCCAAGATGAGATTATTTTAATCGATGCTGGTATTAAATTCCCTGAAGATGAATTACTAGGAATCGATTACGTTATTCCTGATTACACGTATTTAGTACGTAATGTAGATAAGATTAAAGGTTTATTTATTACACATGGACACGAAGACCACATTGGTGGTATTCCTTATTTACTTAAGCAAATTAATATCCCTGTATACGGTGGGAAATTAGCTCTAGGTCTTCTACGTAATAAACTAGAAGAGCACGGGCTACTTCGTCAAACAAAGATGATTGAGTTTAAAGAGGAAGATGTATTCAAATTCCGTAAAACCTCTGTCAGTTTCTACCGTACGACACACAGTATTCCAGACGCTTTTGGTGTTGTTGTGAAAACACCACCTGGTAACATCGTACATACAGGAGATTTCAAATTCGACTTCACTCCTGTTGGTGAACCTGCAAACATTACGAAAATGGCTGAAATCGGTCGTGACGGCGTACTATGCTTATTATCTGATAGTACGAATGCTGAAGTTCCTAACTTTACGATGTCTGAGCGTAAAGTCGGCGAAAGCATAGACGACATTTTCCGTAAAGTTGATGGACGTGTTATTTTTGCAACTTTTGCATCAAATATCCACCGTCTACAACAAGTAACGGATGCAGCTGCCGCTTTCGGTCGTAAAATTGCTGTATTTGGTCGTTCAATGGATAACGCAATTACGATTGGTCGCGAATTAGGCTTTATTACTGCACCTAAAGAAACATTTGTAGATGCACAAAGTATTAATCGTTTACCAGCGAATGAAGTATTAATTTTATGTACAGGTTCTCAAGGTGAGCCAATGGCAGCACTTTCTCGTATTGCTAACGGCACACATCGTCAAATTCAAATTCAGCCTGGTGACACAGTGGTATTCTCATCTTCACCAATTCCAGGTAATACGCTTAGCGTAAATAAAATCATCAACCTATTATTCCGTGCAGGCGCTGAAGTTATTCACGGCTCACTAAATAATATCCATACTTCTGGTCACGGTTCTCAAGAAGAGCAAAAATTAATGCTTCGTTTAATGAAACCTAAATTCTTTATGCCAATCCACGGTGAATACCGTGTATTAAAACGTCATACTGAATTAGCTGAAGCTTGTGATGTTCCACTTGAAAATTCATTCCTAATGGAAAACGGAGATGTTTTAGCACTTAGCGCAAACGAAGCTCATGTTGCTGGTCGCATTCCTTCTGGCGATATTTACATCGACGGAAATGGTATTGGTGACATCGGTAACATCGTATTACGTGATCGCCGCATTCTTTCAGAAGAAGGTCTTGTGATCGTTGTAGTAAGTGTTGATATGGAAAGAAATAAACTCGTTTCTGGTCCCGATATCATTTCACGTGGATTCGTCTACATGCGTGAATCAGGCATGATGATCAACGAAGCTCAAAAAATGCTTAACCATCATTTAAATGGGGCAATTGTAGATAAATCAACGCAATGGTCTGAACTTAAAAATGAAATTACAGACGTTCTAGGACCGTATTTATACGAAAAAACTAAGCGTCGTCCAATGATTCTACCAATCATTATGGAAGTATAAAAAATAAGCCCACTCTTTCTAAAATTAGAAAGAGTGGGCTTTTTAATAGTTATTAACCTATTACCTTTTTAACAAAACGATTAATATCAACATCTGCGCCAATTACAATCAAGATATCTTCAAGCAGTATCTCTTCATTCGCAGCAAGCGAAACCATAATTTGTTCATTCCGTTTAATACCCACAATATTAATTCCATACTTCGCACGAATATCTAAATCTATAATCGTATTATTCGCAAGCTTTTCATTTACACGAATCTCAACGATTGAATGTTCATCGGATAACTCAAGATAATCCAACACATTACTAGAGATCATATTATTAGCAATACGTATGCCCATATCACGTTCTGGGTGTACCACGAAATCCGCACCAATTTTGCGCAGTACCTTTTCATGATAATCATTTTGAGCCTTAACCGTTATTTTCGGCACGCCTAGCTCTTTTAAAATTAGTGCAGTTAAGATGCTCGCCTGAATATTTTCGCCAATTGCTACAATCACATGTTCAAAATTCCATAGACCTAGCGACTTAATTACCGCCTCATCCGTTGTATCCGCCACAATTGCTTGTGTCGCAATATGTGAAAATTCATCTACACGGTCTTTTGAAGTATCAATAACCATCACATTGGCCCCTTGATGAATTAATTCCTTTGCAATACTTCCTCCAAATCGACCTAATCCAATGACCACAAATTCCTTTTTCATGTCATTCCTCCAAGCACATACTTTCCTTCTATTTTACCCTAAAATCTCCATAAAAAAAGGGAAATCGTGTATCCACAATTACCCAGAATAATTCTTTTATAATAACCGTTTTAATTGAAATTCAATAACACGTATCCCGTTTTCTCCAGCGCCAATATTTCTAAGAATTCCATGTTGGTCGAATAAATAATACTTTGGCACAACGCGATTTTTAAATGCATCCGACAATTCTAGCCTGTGATCTGCATAAATTGGATACGCTAATTTACTTGTTTCTATAAATGAATACAACGGCTCAATTGCTAAATCCTTCTCAGACCTTGGCATATGAACACCTAGTATAGTTAAGTTCTCTTCATATTGCCTATAAAACTGATTTAATTTTATTAGTAATGAATGACATTGATTACAACTGATTGACCAAAAAACAACAAGGAAAGGCTTTTGATTAAATTTAGGAAGCGACTTATTCGTTAGCCATCGATCCTTATTTGGGAGTTTTGGGATTTGATCACCTATCTTCAATGATCAACCTCCTATTTAAATTCATTAATGACCTACTTAATAAAGAACATCATCACCAGGTCGCCAATCGGCCGGACATAACCCACCGGTTTGCAACGCTTGTAATACTCGCAATGTTTCATCTACATCACGCCCAATATTATTATGGAAGATTGTTGCGTATTGAAGCTCGCCCTCGGGACTAATAATAAATAGTCCACGTAGTGCTACCCCCTCTTCTTCTATTAATACACCATACTTCCTCGACACCTCATGGTTGGCATCACTGGCCAAAGGAAATAACAGATTTCCAACACCATTTTCATCACGCGGTGTATGAATCCAAGCCAAATGAGCATAAACGCTATCAGTAGAAACAGCAAATACATGTGCATCTAATTCTTGAAACTCTTCAAATCGATCTGATACTGCAGTGACCTCAGTAGGACACACTTTAGTAAAATTCATTGGATAGAAAATAAGCACAGTCCATTTATCCGTATCTATATTTTGTTGCAATGATACTTCCTTAATTTCTTCATCTGGAAAAACTGCCAACATTTGAAATAGCGGGGCTTGCTTACCAACCATACAGTCCGTCATAACGGTTTCATCCTTCCCTATACCCACTAAGGAACCTGATAAATCAGACAATTACCTCGTAGTGTTTTAACATTTATTAAATAATTTAACAGCTATTCCCCACTTTTTTGTTCACTTTCCTCTACTTTAGTAAATTAAATTTTTTTTTACATATTTCATAGCGAAAACTCTTGAAAGTGAGAGGATTTTCGGTATAATTAATTTGGCTTAAGTAAACTTAAAGTTTTGTATAAGTAAACTTTCATACAAGTAGTTTATAATAGGTAAACTAGGGGGGGGCGTATTTTTTGTTAATAGGCAATAAAATAAAAGCTTTACGATTAAAAAAAGGCCTCACACAAGAAGAACTTGGCGAACGAACGGATCTAACGAAAGGCTATATTTCACAACTAGAGAGGGATTTAAACTCCCCTTCAATAGAAACTTTATTTTCAATTTTAGAAGTATTAGGCTCTAAACCGAAAGATTTTTTCGATGATGAATCCGATGTGGAAAAAATCGTCTTCACAAAAGATGACCAGAAAATCTTTATCGATCAAGAAAAAAGTTATGAGCTTGAATGGCTCATTCCAACTTCTAATGAAAAAGAGATGGAACCTGTATTTCTAACATTACAGAAAAATGCAGCGTTTAAGTTATTCGAGCCCTCTTTATCCGAATCATTTATTTACGTTATAAATGGGCGAATTCGCGTAATGATTGGTACTGAAGAATATATAGCGAATGAAGGCAGCGCCGTATACTACGAAGCCTCATCAAATCATCAAATTTTCAATGCTCATAACGGCATCACAAAGCTGCTTTTAGTGGCAACAGATTCTTATTTATAATTAGGAGGCTAACCAGTGGAAAACACAATTATTCGATTTGAAAATGTATCAAAAGCATATGACGACGGCACTGTCGTACTAAAAAATATTAATCTAGAATTAGAGCGAGGTAAATTCTATACATTACTGGGTCCTTCTGGTTGTGGTAAAACAACAATTTTACGTATTATCGCAGGATTTACAGATGCTTCAAGTGGCGACGTATTCTTTAACGGAAAACGTATCAATGATGTACCAGCAAATGAGCGACAAGTAAATACGGTTTTCCAAGATTACGCGCTATTCCCTCACTTAAATGTTTTTGAAAACGTAGCATTTGGCTTACGTATCAAAAAAGTGAAAGAAGACGAAGTTAAAACACGTGTGCAAGAAGCACTGAAATTCGTTAACCTAGCTGGTTATGGTAATCGTGAAATTTCTGAAATGTCAGGTGGCCAACGCCAACGTGTTGCGATTGCTCGTGCAATTATTAATGATCCAGAGGTAATCTTATTAGATGAACCCCTATCAGCTCTTGACTTAAAACTACGTACAGAAATGCAATATGAATTACGCGAATTGCAACAGCGATTAGGCAAAACATTTGTATTCGTCACACATGACCAAGAAGAGGCACTAGCGATGAGTGATGAAATTTTCGTGTTATCGCATGGTGAAGTTATGCAATCAGGTACGCCAGTTGATATTTATGACGAACCAATTAACCGCTTTGTGGCAGATTTCATCGGTGAATCAAATATTGTCGATGGCATCATGGTTGAAGACTTCCGTGTTCGCTTTGCGGGCAAAGTATTCGAATGTGTCGATCAAGGCTTAAATCCAAACGAGCGCATCGATATTGTTATCCGTCCTGAAGATTTAGAAATTACAACGGTCGAAAAAGGAAAATTAGTTGTAACAGTTGACACACAACTTTTCCGTGGCGTTCACTATGAGCTATCTACATACGATAAAGATGGCAATGAATGGTTAATCCACTCACTAAAAAAAGCAGAAGTCGGTGCAGAAATCGGTCTTGATTTCGACCCTGAAGCCATTCACGTAATGCGTCTAAATGAATCGGAAGAGGACTTCGACAAGCGCTTAGAATCTTACGGAGGCGAAGAGGATGCAGAGTAAAAACAATAAAGTTGCCTTATTTCCATATATTTTATGGATTGCACTTTTTGTTATCGCACCAATTGCCTTAATCGGTTATTATTCATTACTTGATTTAAACGGCAATTTCACGTTAGCAAACTATAAAAACTTCTTCACGTCATCTTACTTAACAATGACATTAACAAGCTTTTGGTATGCGTTTTTAATTACCCTGTTTACGTTATTATTCGCTTATCCAACGGCTTATTTATTAACGAAAACGAAACATAAGCATTTATGGTTAATGCTTATCATTATTCCATCGTGGATTAACTTATTATTAAAAACATATGCATTTATTGGTATTTTCGGCTTAAACGGTCCAATTAATGCGTTAATCGAAGTATTCGGCTTTGATCCACAACAAATTTTATTCACAGATTTTAGTTTTGTCTTTGTGGCGGTATATATTTTCATTCCATTTATGATTATTCCGATTTTTAACTCATTAGATAAACTAAATCCTACGTTAGTATATGCAGCACGTGACTTAGGTGCTTCAAGTTGGACAACTTTTCGCCGTGTTGTTTTCCCACTTACAATTGACGGCGTTAAATCAGGGATTCAAGTAACGTTCATCCCTGCGCTATCATTATTCATGATTACACGCTTAATCGCAGGTAACAAAGTAATTACATTAGGTACAGCAATTGAACAGCAGTTCCTTGTTTCTCAAAACTGGGGCATGGGTTCAACAATTGCAATGTTCTTAATTATTTTCATGGTAATTACGATGTTATTTACGGGGCAATCGAAAAAAGGAGGTCGTGCATAACATGAAAAAATTATCCACTGCCTCAAAAGTTTATTTAGCTGCAGTATTCATTATTTTATATGCGCCGATCTTCTATTTAATTTTCTACTCATTCAATAGCGGTGGCTCAATGAATGGCTTTGAATCGTTTACATTAGATCATTATAAAGCTGTCTTTGAAGATTCACGTTTAATCGTTATTTTAATTAATACCGTACTTGTTGCATTATTATCTGGATTAATCGCTACAATTATTGGTACGCTTGGCGCAATTGGGATTGTCTCAATTCGCAATAAAAAAATGCGCAACACATTATTATCATTAAACAATGTTTTAATTGTTTCACCCGACGTTGTAATCGGGGCAAGCTTCTTAATTTTATTCACTATGATTGGTGTTAAATTAGGATTTGCTTCAGTACTTGTATCACATGTAGCTTTCAGCGTACCTATCGTTGTATTGATGGTGTTACCTAAGCTTCTTGAAATGAATACTTCATTAATTGACGCTGCACGTGATTTAGGTGCCACAAAGCGTGACGTTTTAACACGCGTTATCTTACCGTATATTTCACCAGGTATTTTTGCTGGATTCTTCATGGCATTAACGTATTCACTGGATGACTTCGCGGTTACGTTTTTTGTGACTGGTAATGGTTTCTCTACACTATCTGTTGAGATTTACTCGATGGCACGTGCTGGAATTACATTAACAATTAACGCATTATCGGGATTAATTTTCCTAGTGACGGTGTTAGTCGTCATTGGTTATTACTATGTAAATAATCGCTCGAAACAATCAAGATCGGGGGGTCAAGCATGAGAGACTTAATGCAAGCGACAATTGCTATTGTAATTGTCTGTGCCCTACTTTTCGTTGCTGCAACACAAATGCAATCTGCAGGTAATCAAGGCAGTAAAGATACAATTACTGTTTATAATTGGGGCGAATATATCGATCCAGACCTAATTGACCAATTTGAAGAAGAGACAGGCATTAAAGTTGTCTACGAAACATTTGATTCGAATGAAGCGATGATGACAAAAATTCAGCAAGGCGGCTCGGCATATGACATCGCAGTTCCTTCTGAATACGCGATTGAAATGATGAAAGAGGATGACCTACTTATTCCTCTTGACCATTCACTACTGCCTGAGCTTAAAAATATCGATCCATATTTCTTAGATTTACCATTCGATGAACGCAATAAATATTCAATCCCTTATTTCTGGGGAACGGTTGGAATTGTTTATAATCCAAATATGGTTGAAGATCATCTAGACTTCACCTCTTGGGAGCATTTATGGGATGAATCATTAAAAAATAAAGTATTTTTAGTAGATGGTGCACGTGAAGTAGTTGGAATGGGCTTGAATTCAATTGGCGAATCTTTAAATATTAAAGATGAAGTCGTTTTACGCCAAGCTACAGATAAGTTAAAAACGCTAGCACCTAATGTAAAGGCCATCATTGGCGATGAAATCACAAATCTAATGATTAACGACGAAGCAGCTGTTGCCTTAACTTGGTCTGGCCAAGCAGCTGATATGATGTGGGAAAATGAAGAACTAGACTTTGCAGTACCTGAAGAGGGTTCTAACTTATGGTTCGATAATATGGTCATTCCTAAAACATCAAAAAATGTCGAGGCTGCACATAAATTTATTAACTTTATGCTAGATTCAGAAGTGGCAGCTCAAAACGCAGATTACGTTGGCTACTCAACACCAAATGCAACAGCAATGGAGCTTATGGATGAGGAAGTTATTACTGATGAACGCTTCTACCCAAGCTTAGAACTACGTGATCGTCTAGAAGTATACGAAGACTTAGGCCTAACATGGCTTGGACGCTACAATGAGTTGTTTTTAGAATTTAAAATGTCAATGAATTAAATTCATTGCCTATAAATAAGCCAAGCGAACTCGTTGTTCGCTTGGCTTATTTTAATAATCAAACCACTATCCTGCCCCAACAATAGAAGATGCAATTTATCCCAGTCAGCAGTACAATATGTAAGACAAGTATTTATAATAACCCAGGAAGGTGGTCATCTAGAAAAAAATGAAAACAAATAAAACCGCACTTTATTTATTAATGTTCAATATGTTTATTACCATGCTAGGAATCGGGATAATTATTCCCGTTATGCCATCCTATTTAGCAATTTTTGGAGTAGGTGGCCAAGTACTCGGCTTCTTAGTAGCTGGATTTGCACTCGCACAATTTTTATTCTCACCGATAGCCGGTGACCTGTCAGACCGCTATGGACGTAAACCATTCATCATAGCCGGCTTAATCATTTACGCCTTTTCACAAGTTTTATTCGGTTTTGCTGATGCCGTTTGGGTGCTCTTTTTATCTCGCTTCCTAGGTGGATTTGGTGCTGCATTAATTGCCCCTCCAATTATGGCCTACGTTGCCGATATTACTACACATGAAGAACGCGGAAAAGGTATGGGCATGCTCGGTGCATCAATGTCTCTAGGATTTATGGTCGGACCTGGATTTGGTGGATTTTTAGCGACTATCAATTTAACCTTTCCCTTTTATTTAGCTGGAGCCATCGCATTTGCCGCAGCTATTTTAACAATTTTCATGCTACCTTCAGTAAAACCCGCACCCGTCACAAAAATACGTGAAAATATTGCGAAGCAGCTAGTTCGCTCTGTTAAGACAGAGTACTTTGTGTTCCTTATCATCATCTTTATATTCAGCTTTGGGATTGCCAATTTCCAAGCAACTTTCTCCATCTATTTAGATGAAAAGTTTAATTACACCCCAACAGATATCGCCATCATTTTAACAATAGGTGGTTTCATCGGTGTTATCTTGCAAATGTTCGTCATTGAAAAACTTTTCAAACGCTTCGGCGAAATGAAGGTAATCCTTGTGAACCTTTTACTAGCTGCAATCATGATGCTACTTATGATTTACATTAGTGGATTCTTTATTATTTTACTTGTAGCAACTTTATTCTCTGTAGCAACGACATTTATTCGCCCTGCAGTTAATACACTTGTATCGAAATTAGCTGGTGCAGAGCAAGGCTTTGCTGCCGGCATGAATAATGCCTATATGAGCTTAGGCAACATGATTGGCCCTGCACTTGCCGGAACATTATTCGATTACAATATGGATGCACCCTACATTTTAGGTGCAATGATTTTAGTAGGATGCTTTATACTTTCGTTTGTTTGGTCAAAGAAGTACAAGCCACAACTTTTGCAAAATAATTAAATATATATGTAAAGGGAGCCATCTTTAAAATCGATGGCTCCCTTCTATTTACTACATCTATCTTGGACGAAGCTTTTTAATTGCCACAACAATGCAAAGTACCGCAATAACCGTGTATACACCGACATATATGACCCAAAGCGGCAAAGACCAAACTTCACCGTTAACAGATAGCTTATTTATTTCAGGTGACAAAATCGAAAGTACTACTGCAAAGGGATTTAGACTAAGCCAAAATTTCGACCAAAAAGCAGATTGATCATTCACCCATGCAAAAGATGTGATATAAAAAATAAACGTAAATAAAGATAAAAAAATCGTCACTGCATACGTACTAATCATTGAAATAACAGTTTTCTTCGTGATTGTTGAAAATAATATTCCAACGCTCCCAATGCAAAACACTGTGAATATATAAAACAAAAAGACTACTATTAATTGCATCGGCGAAATACCACCGAATAAAAAGATGACGCTATAAACTGGCAAAGAAGAAATTAAAATAAGTAATAAAAATACAACGGACGAAAGTAGCTTACCTATTATAATCTGCGTAGAACTTTGAGTTGTCGTCAGTAATATATTCAACGTCTGCTTCTCTCGTTCTGAGCTAATTGCCCCTGCTGAAAGTGCTGGAGCCATAAATAATACGAGCCCCATTTGCAGTGCAGTTAATAAAGAAAATAATAGAAAGCTTTCAGATGGGTTGAAATATCCATCTCCTGAAAAGCCCGTCATAATAATTAAATACGCTAAAAGAAATAATGTCAGTGCAATTAAATAAAAGACAATGGCATTAAAGCTTTTCGCATTACGAAAACGCAGCTTTAATTCCTTTAAAAGTACCGGATTAAGTGTTCGTAGTTTCACTAGAATCACCCTCCTTCGTAATTGCCATAAATACATCCTCTAAATTTTTTGAGGCCACTTCAAAACCGCAAACCTGAATACCCGCTTCAATCGCATTTTTCAAAAGCATCGCTAACTGTTCTTCTGTCTTCGATGCACGGAAGCTAAGTTTTTGCTCAAAGGGTTTCATGTTCACATCCTCAACACCAAATTGCTGTGTGAAAAAGGCTTCTGCATACGCTAAGTCCCCTATCACTTTCACCTGCACATGCTGTTCGCCCTCTAACTGTGCTTGGATCGATTGAATATCACCATGCGCAATTAGTTTCCCTCCAGCAATGACACCGATTTCGTCACATAATTCGGCTAGCTCTGGCAAAATATGTGAAGAAATTAACACCGTTATTCCTTTGATCTTCAAATCCTTTAATATGTCGCGCATTTCAACACGAGCGCGTGGGTCTAAACCTGACGCAGGTTCATCTAAAATAAGAATTTCTGGTTCATGCATCAACGCACGCGCAAGGCAAAGTCGCTGCTTCATTCCTCTCGAAAGATGGTCTACATAATCAAAACGCTTATCTGTTAGGCGAACGAGCTGCAATAACTCTGTAATTTTTACTTTGCGTTGCTCTGCACTCAGACCATAGGCAGCCCCGTAAAAATCTAAATACTCCTCCGTTTTCAGTTGATCATAAACACCAAAAAAGTCCGGCATATAGCCTATTTTTTCACGTACCTTTTCAGGTAATGCTACAACGCTTTGCCCGTCTACTAAAATATCACCAGAAGTAGGCACTAATAACGTTGCTAATAAGCTAAATGCTGTAGATTTCCCCGCACCATTTGCACCTACTAATCCAAAAATTTTGCCCCGTTCTATTTCCACAGTGAAATTCGAGAGCGCTTCAAATTTTCCATAACGCTTTGTCACAGCATCAAACTTAATCATTATTAGGCTCCCCCTTCAGTAAAATAGACGGTAACATTAACCCTTCTTGTGGATTCGTAATATTGGATTGTAATTCCAGTCTCAGTTGCCCATCAACTACATAATCTAGGACGTCGTCAGTTTCAAGTATCGCCTCTATCGGTTCATAGACTTCCTTCTTCGCATTATAAATCGCAAGTTGAATCAATGAATCCTTTTGCATCATTACTTGTAGGCTATTCCATTCATAACCCTCATGGATATTTGCTGGTAGTTCATACAGTAAATATTGCTTCATGCCTGGATAAACTTGAAAATCCTCATTAGTTATTGGATACTTCGCAGTAAAGCTTTCATCATCTGATTGATAAAGTGTAAACGAATCTTGATCCATTTCTAACGTAGCAAGTTCATTTTCTGTGACGTCAAACGGTTGCGCAACGAGCGTCATCATTGTTTCTCTCGCTTTTCCAGTTACCATTGCACCCGTTTGAATAATTTCTTCCGTTTTTGCTACAACAACTGGCTTCGAATATTTAGAATTAACTTTAGTTGTTAACGTATATAGACTTTCTAATTGAGCCATATCAATCGTTTCCGTATCCACTTCCTCACGTAAATCAAACATGTTAAGGTTGTTTGATGCCAGCAAACTTTGGCTATCAAGTGTAATATTGACTTCAATTGTTTCACCAGCTTTAATTTCCCCTACAACAGGATAAAATTTTACACCCGACCAGATCTCTATATCTTGTAAATCGAAACTAAATGAATTTTTTATCGTGCCAGTTATTTGTCCTGATTCATTAACAAGCTTAATATCGAGCTGTCCCTGTTGTTGATTTTTTCCGATTCCTGCAATCGATTTAATACCCCAATACTTCATATCCTTCAACACAAACCGGCGATTTTCTTCTTCCATATAAAAGTTCGATTGATTCTGTGTTGGATTTATTAGCATTACTTCAGGGTAACCGAAAACCTCTACCCCCTCATTTACTTGAAACGTGTAGTCTCCAGCCCGATTTGATAGTACTGATTGCACAAAATAGTTTTCATTGCCCTCATCCGTTACGTAAAGCAATTGTGATGTTTGCACTTTTGGCTTCATAAAGCGATCACCTGCACCAAAGCTAAATAATAATAGCGAACTAACTACAGCGATTACTGGAATTGCCCACCATGCAGCCTCACGCTTATCTTTCCTTTTTAAAACATAATAAAGCATCGGGCCAAGAATCAAAATATACACGATTAAAGGAAGAATAATGCGCCAAACCGTATATTGATTCGACTTAAACAATTCATTTGCGTCCTTCACATTAAACGATAGTACATCCTTTACAACGGTCGAGCTAACATCCAAATTCCCCTGATTGAATTGAATTACTTTCTGAAGAAGATGTACATATCCATTTTCTTGCGTAAGCGCGGGTTCACTATAATTAAATGCCGTTTGAATTAACTTACCTGCGCCAATTGAATTAGAGCCGGCTATTACCGTTTCACCAATTTTTATTTGGGTAACTTTCGAATTTCCTTTGCTTTCTATAATCGTTAAGGGCGCTTCAAATTCCCCTCTACTTACGTATTCATTTAGCGCTACTTTATCTATTTCAAGCGTAGAGTTCAGATATGTCAGTGGGCTAAACGGAGCAAACGATGTATCGATTAAATCCTGGTTCACTACAACCTTCCCACCACGTCTGACCCATTCTAATAGCGCCTTCTGTACTTGATCATCTAATTCATTTAATTTTTTCCCATCTATAATGAGGACATTTGCAAACTCAAAATAACTCGGATCATTTGCCAAGGTTAAATCGGTATTTTTCACATCAAAATGCACAAGCTCAATCGGACGACTAACCGCTGTTCTTAATTTTTCAAGCTCTTCAAAATTGTCCAGTTGATCTGTCATTAATAATATAATGATTGTGTCTTCTGATAACGTTTTTGGTGGCTTATTACGAAACACCAATCCCTTAAGCTCATCGCCATCCTCTAACGATCCTTCATATGCCTTAATTTGAATTCGATTTGATGAATAGCCATCATAATTGCCGACCATTACGCGAAGCTCATGAACCTCATTTGCACTGAGTTTTAGTGGAAATACCTTTGTGGATTCAATCATATGGCCTTCGGGAATTCGAATCACAATTTCTCCATCAAACGCTTTATCACCATTTTCAACCGTTAGCACCATTTCTACTGGCTTCATATTTTTACTGATACCCTTTAACCCGTAATTGGCTTCAATCGTCATTGCACCAACCTGCTGTGCAACCCCTATTCCTGCAAATAAAAATAATAGGATGAATAATATATATTTCTTCATAACCACCATTCACCTCCAAATTATTTACTGCTCAAGACTGTCAATTAACTAATTATACCAAACAACAACCAGACTTTACAGAATACCCCAACCCTAAATGTTTTAGATAAAAAATAAGGCACTTTCTATTCAATTTGAACGGAAAGTGCCTGATTAATTAGTACCCTCTTTTATACAGGATGGTGAGTGACGAGGGAGACAACCTTTTAGTCCATGAATGGTGCAAGTTGATTTTCGTTATGGCGACGACTTCTTCGGGAACTCATGAGTGTTGCACTCGGGCTGTGCGAAGCGTGTGAGAAGGCTGGAACCGTCCCGCGAAAAGCGTCCGCTCGGAACTGTATCAACGGCTTCTATAAAGAAAGCGAGGACAGGAACGATTTTTTCGTTCCTGTCCTCGCTTATGTGTGTCTAAATCGACTTTCTCAGTGTCCTCCTAGGTAGCCCCTAGTAGTTTTTACGCATTAACTGTTCAACGAAGATTTGATTTGGTTCAAGCAGTGCTTCGTCTGGCGCTAATTTCGCATGATGTAACCCATACGTACTCGCTGCCCCAGTCCAAAACATAGCCCCAGGTATTTCCTTAATAAAATAGCCAAAATCCTCACCCGTCATGGCAGGTGGACTTTCGAAAGGAATCATCCCAGCCACATTTTCCGCTAACTGTAATAATCGATTCGCACATTGCGCATCATTATTCACTTCAAAGTACATTGAGCCATAATCAATCTGTACCTTGCAATCATAGGAAATTTCGATGCCGCGACAAATCGCTTCAATACGTGATTTCACACTTTGCATCGATTCCGCTGAATACGTACGAATCGTACCTTCTAGTCTCGCATTCTCTGCAATAATGTTCTGCACCGTACCCGATGTCATTTTTCCTATCGTCACGACCACTGAATCTAACGGATCCACATTACGACTAACGATTGTATTTAGCTGCAATAAAAGACTGGCAGCCGCCACACTCATGTCCTTCGTTTTATGTGGATAGGCTGCATGACCACCCAAGCCCAATAAATCGATAAATAACTCAGACGTATTGGCAAACAGTAGTCCACCGCGCGTTGCAACCGTACCAACAGGATATTCAGGTGCAATATGTAATGCGTAAATTTCATCCGCAAGTAAATCTGGACGTTCAGCACGTAAATAATCCACCATAGGCTGTGCGCCACCTGGCCCCTCTTCGGCCGGTTGGAAATAAAATATCGTTGGATGTAACGGAGGATTTTCAGCAATCTTTTGCACAACAGACAACGCAATCGTCATGTGGAAATCATGACCACATGCGTGCATATAACCCTCATGCTTAGAGGCATAAGCTAGACCAGTTTGCTCCTTGATTGGCAAACCATCAATATCTGCACGCCAGCCAATCGACGGTACCCCATCTAAGCCTGCTATTTTTACGATAATACCCGTTTTCCACTCAACGATTTCCATTGAATCTGTCTTCATTTTGTACAGCTGTTCAAGTAAAAATCGCTGTGTTTTAAATTCCTTGAAACCAGTTTCAGGTATTTCATGTAGCGCTCTTCTAATGGTAATTGCGTCCATTTTTACACCCTCTTATAAGTTACGTAATGAATCGATAATTTCTGTTTTTGATTTAGTTTTATTGTCTAATTGCTTTAATACACGTGCAGGTACGCCGCCTACAACTGTATATGGCGCAACATCCTCAATTACAATAGCACCTGCAGCAACAACCGCACCTTGTCCGACTTTAATACCTTCCAATACAACCGCATTTGCACCGATTACAACATCATCTTCCACAATAACTGGATCTGCTGATGGCGGCTCAATTACGCCTGCTAATACCGTACCTGCACCAATATGACAGTTCTTACCTACAGTTGCACGACCACCCAGAATAGCACCCATATCAATCATCGTTTTCTCACCAATTTCAGCACCAATATTTATAATCGCACCCATCATAATAACTGCATTGTCGCCAATTATTACTTGATCGCGAATAATTGCGCCTGGTTCAATACGTGCATTAACATACTTCGTGTCAAGAAGTGGCACACCTGAATTACGACGATCTGATTCTACTAGATAATCTTCAATTTGCGCACCATATGCAGTAATCGCTTGTTCGATTTCAATCCATTCACCAAAAACAACAGCGTTATTTCCTTCTCCAAAAACCTTTGAATCTTCACCAAATGTAAGGTTAGCTACAGCTGGTCCCTTTACATAAACCTTTACAGGTGTTACCTTTTTTGCATTTGAAATAAAATCGATAATTTCATAAGCAGATAATTTTGTTGTCATATTCAGCACCCCCTATGTAAGTTTTCTAACATTACATAATTGTACTAAATATTCAGTATAATTTCACGCTTTATTTAGAAGGTTCATTATAATCATATAAGCAGCGCGCACGATTTTGTACCACATTAGCAAACGCCTCTACCTGTCTCAGTTCAAATGTTGATTCATAGCCTAGCAGCCATGTATCACGTGTTAAACCATGATCCTTATCCATGTTAGAAAGTGGGATTTTATTGATATCCTCTTCCCCATCTAATGTTATTGATGGTAAAATCGCATAGCCAATCCCGTTCAATGCCATTTGTTTACATGTTTCAATCTGATCTACAATAATTTGATGGCGCGGATTCGATTGGAAATATTGCTGCCACCATTGTTGAATTTCTTGATAATAATCTGAGTCACTTTTAAACTGAATGAATGGACGATCCGAACTAAGAATATCCTCCATATCCGTAATTTCTTTATCCACTAAATACATCGTATCTCGGAATAAATGAATTTTTTTCCCTTTCCAATCAACAGGACCACGCACAATTCCTACATGCGCCTCCCCTTCATACAGTGCCTTAACGATTTCCGAACTCCACCCTGTCATTAAAGAAATCCTTGTGTCTGGATACAGTGTTACATATTCTTTCAACACTTTAGGAAGCCAATTTTGTCCAACAATCGAAGCACAGGCAATTTTCAAAGTACCATGTACCTTCGACTCGAGCGCCTGTATTGTTTCAAAAATTTCAGCACGTCTAGCAACCATTTCATTAGCATATTGGATAACTAATTCGCCGGCTGAGGTCGGTGTTAACCCTTTTTGGGAACGAATAAATAATTGAGCGCCCCATTCCTTCTCAATTGTTTGGAGACGCTGCGAAAGAGCTGGCTGCGATAAAAATAATCGCTCTGCTCCTTTACGCATATTTTTTTCTTCAAATAAAATTTTTATAATTTCTGCCTCAGTTGCAATCATCAAACTCCTCCTTTATCTATGAAAAATCGACAAAACCTTATAGGCTTTGCCGATTCATGTTACTATTAAGCTTGTAAATATACATACTTTTTTAGTTGTTTTAAAATAACTCTTCGTGTCAATATTCCGACGAACGTGTCTTCTTCATCTACCACACATAAAAACGCATGGTCAATAACTAAATCAAGTGCACGTTGAAATGAATCGGTAACTTTTAAATAAGCAACATCCTGATCCATCACTTCATCTACTTTAATATTTTCAAGCTTTTCATATTCAATTCGTTCAAGCCCTAAAATTGACTCAATAATTTTACCAGTACTAAGTAATCCAATAAATCTGTATTTCATATCTAACACTGGAATTGAAGAATAGCCTGTTTTCGTTAAAACCAGTAATGCGTGCTCCGCATTATTCCCACTTTGAACATGAGCAACCTTCTCTGATGAAATCAAGAAATCTGAAATCGATAATTCTAATAAAGCCTTGCTAGACATAGAAATCATAAAACCTTCTCCTTTGTGTCATCACTTTGTTGGATCTCATTCCCAGTTACATCATATCATAACTCATAAAGTGATGACTAGGAACGACTCACAAGGATTTCACTATTCAGAGATAACTTGCCCAATACACAAAGATCATTATACCGGTAAAAGCAAACCATATTGCATACATAATAATAATTGGATTTAATAAAAATGGATGATCAGCTATCACTTCATGAATCGGTGTATCCTCATCTGCATTACTTGCTTCCACCTTTTTTGCCACTAAAATCGTAATCCAATACGACACCGCACATAAAAGTATGACAACAAAAACAGCTGGCCACAACCAAATCCCCATAAAAACACTCCTTCCGTGCTTTATAGTATTGGCTTAGCCAGCTGTAGCTATTCATTTAAAAAGTAAATCAAATAATAGACGGAACACTAATTCAAAAAAGTTATTCAATGCATCAATTGGCGTTTTATTAATACGTTTATAGTGTTTATAGTTGATTCATGAAACATAAAAATTAAAACGGGTGTTGATTCAACCATGAACCACCATCTAACGTAATACACTCACCATTTAAATATTGCGCTTTATCTGAAATCATAAATACCGCTAAATCGGCAATTTCTTCTGGCGTACCTAATCGACCTAAAGGCACTGAATTAATTGTACGCTTCGCTTGCTCCTCTGACTCCCATAATTTATCGGCCCCTCCTGTACGCTCAATTGGTCCTGGAGCTATTGCATTACAGCGAATTCCAAACTGTGATCCCCATTCAACCGCTAACGTACGTGTCAATGATAGAACACCCGCCTTCGCTGCCGCAGAGTGCACAACACCTGCCCCGGCCCCCCATGCATATGTAGCTACCATATTGACCATAGATCCTTTAATATTATTTTCAATCCAATAACGGCCTACCGCTGACGAGCAATAAAACGTTCCATTTAATACAATATCAATTACTGCCTTCCAACCATTCGGAGACAATTTCTCTGCATGCACCAAAAAATTTCCTGCAGCATTATTCACTAAGCTATCTATACGACCAAATCTATTAACCGTAAATTCCACCATTGCTTGTACATGATCTACTTCACGCACATCCATTTGGAATGTTTCAATCTGGTCTCCAAATGCCTCAATTTCACTTTTTGCATTTTGTAAGCGTTCTAAGTTACGTCCAGTAATGACTACCTTAGCACCTTGCTTGACAAATTCCTTTGCCATACCTAGCCCCATTCCACTTGAACCACCCGTAATAATTACCACTTTATTTTCCAACATCATAAAACTTCCCCCTTTGTAAAATGAATGGTTATTCACTTCTATTTTACTATAAGTAATTCACAATAAACACAAAAAACATTACATAAAGTCTATAATTATTGCTTTAATTAGAGTTTTACGACCACAAAAAAAACTAGACTACAAGTTACTTCTTGTAATCTAGCCTCATTTCTATAACTTGTCCTGAAGAATACCCTTTAAATGCACAATTTAACAAGGTACTTTGTATTTTCCAATTTATTATTAAATCCATACACTACATCAGAGGGCAATATACGCATTACGAGACAATGATAGCTACTCTTTTACAATTACAACACCTAGCGATTCTGTTAGGAATATGTCTTGGCTATTTACCCGATTTTCGCCCTTATGATCTTCTTTGTAACGATAATTGCCATTCGAATCTTGAATACGTGCTTTTTGATTATCGCTTAATTGGTAATTCATAATTTGAAAAATACGCTTTTTAATTTCTGGTGAATAAACAGGAAATAAAATTTCAACACGTTTAACCATATTACGTGTCATCATATCTGCTGACGAAAGATAGAGACGATTTTCACCATTGTGATGGAACCAGAAAATTCGAGAATGCTCTAAAAATCTACCCACAATACTTGTAACGGTAATATTCTCACTTATTCCTGGAATACCCGGGCGAAGACAGCAAATTCCGCGAATAATTAACTCGATTTTCACACCTACAATTGATGCCTCATACAACTTCATCATCAAATCCTTATCAGTTAATGAATTCATTTTCGCTCGAATAAAACCATTGCCATACTCAATATGACATTGGATCTCTTGATCAATTAAACGTATAAATTCATCTCGAATATCGTATGGTGCAACAACTAGATGATGGAATTGTGGTTTTTCTGTATACCCACTTAGGTAATTAAAGAAATTCGTCGCATCTATGCCAAATTCCTTGTTTGACGTAATAATTCCCATATCAGTATAGATTTTAGCCGTCGCATCATTGTAATTTCCTGTTCCCAGATGCACAAAGCGCTCAATTTTCCCTAAACGGCGACGTACCACTAACGTAATTTTCGAATGGGTTTTTAAATTATTCATTCCGTAAATGACAAGACACCCGGCTTGCTCTAATTGTTTCGCCCAAAGTACATTATTCTCCTCATCAAATCGTGCCTTAAGCTCTACAAGGACCGTAACTTGCTTGCCGTTTTCTGCAGCCAACTTTAATGCCTGGATTATCGGCGAGTTCCCACTTACACGATATAATGTCTGCTTGATCGCTAAAACACTTGGATCAACCGCAGCCTCTGCAATAAAATCAATAATCGGACCAAATGACTCGTAAGGATGATGGAAAAATAAATCCTGAACAAATGCTTTTTCAAAAATATTCTCATTTGATTGTAAATCCTGCGGCGGCTGAGGAATGAAGGTCTCGTATTCTAAATGCTCCCGTCCTTTTGAAATTGCCCTCACAAAGGTAAACATCGTCGTTAAATCTAACGGACCATCTATTTTAAATACATCTGACTCTTCGATTTCAAATTCCTCTAATAAGTACTCAAGTACATCATCATTCATTTCCCCATCACGCACTTCTAAACGAGAACCGACACCCCATTTACGTTTCTTCAATTCTTTCTCAATCTCTACAAGTAAATCTTGTGCGCCTTCTTCATGGATTGTTAAGTCGGCATTTCGCGTTAACCGGAAGGCCTGCGTAGATTTAACCCTGTACCCTAAAAACAACTTATCTACATGGCTTGAAATAACATCCTCTAACAACACGAAAACCGTTTCATTCGATTCTGATGGCACTTTTATATAACGCTCTAATACAGATGGAACTTGTACAATTGCTACATTATCCGTCAACTCAGTATCATTGCCTTGATTTTCAAGCATCACTAATAAATTAAGTGTTTTACCTAATAAAGTTGGAAACGGTCGATACGCATCAACTGCAACTGGTGTTAATACCGGAAAAATCGTCTCTTCAAATAATTCGTTTAGAAATTGACGTTGCTCTAAATTCAAATCTTTAATATCTAGAACAAATACATTTTCCTTTGGTAGGCATTTTGAAGTTAAATGACGAAAAACCTCCGTTTGACGACGCACCAATGCCTGCGTTCGCTCCGCAATTTTTGACAACTGCTCTTTCGGCGTTAATCCTGATTTATTTTCTGGCTTATGAAAGCCTGCCCGCAATTGATCCTGTAAACCAGCTACCCGTACCATAAAAAATTCATCTAAATTTGAGCTAAATATGGCCAAAAACTTTAACCGTTCTAACAGTGGATTATTTTCATCCTCAGCTTCTTCAAGTACACGTTCATTAAATGCCAACCAGCTCAATTCACGGTTATTATAATATTGTGGTTTAGCAATTTCTTCTAATAAACGTTCCTTTTCAAGCGCTAAACCTGTATTGTTTATAAACTTATTAGAATCTATTTCGATATGCTCTGCCATATACTTAAACCCCTTCATCAACAAATAAAATCTCAACCGAACTTTTAAAAACACGTTCAATATGTTTCTTTTGACGCTCTGCATAATAAATTTCCGCAACCGCACTCCGTCTAGTAATCACAATGATCCGAATATTACGGTCATTTTTATCGATTACTATGGATTTTGCGATATTACGTTTTGAAATATTGAGTGCATATATAAATTTCAAAATAGCACCTAAGTCCTTTAATTCCCGCTGATCTTCACGTGAAATCCAATCTTTAAATGGAATTAAAAAGCGACGGAAGTAATCTTTATTTTTATAGGAAGCTAATAACGCTAATTTAATACGATTCACATGGTTCATTCCTGAAATTGACTGATTCGCAATTAGATAAAATGTATGTTGGCTCGAAGAATCTAGCTCAATATATTCGCCAATTGAATATAGTCTTGCCGCATACTTCAATAAGGAAAGTTGCTCCTCATTCATCCTGAAATAGTTTAATTCACAACACTGAACATAAAATTGTTCTGCTAGTATTTCGAGCGTCTGGGCTTCTACTTCTGAGCGCTCATATTCATAAGTAATTCTTTTTGCATTTTCATCAAACACACGATATTTATCAAAAGCACGTTCATCTCCCTGCAGGACACGGCTAATCATTAAACCTTCACGCAACCCTTTTTTACTCACTTGGAATGTATTCGTCTCAACCACTTCCATCAAGCTTAAAAACACTTGAATAGCTGGCACAATAATATCTGCTCGATCTGAGGATAAACCATCTAACTGTTTTAACTGATCAAAATTCATCATTAATAAATCATATTTTAAGTCCTTCATTTCATCACGGTGCATCTCATATTGATGCAAGCCTGATATCGGATAATCAATTTTTTGCTGATGGATTTGTGCAACATTACGTGCACTTCCCCCAATCGCAATTACAGGTAACCCTGCTTTTGATACCCAATCTAAACTTAGAAACTGTTCCTTTACATAATTCATTAATTTCTGTAATTCTTGCTCATTAATTACTGTATCTTTCACAAACTTTTGCTTTAAAGATACGGTTCCAAATGGGAAACTATGCGTTTTTTGTAGCTCTTTATTTTTAAATAATGTAATTTCAGTAGAACCCCCACCGATATCAATAGTAATTGCTGAATCAGTATCCATCGAATGTGCAACTGCGACAAAACCGAAAACTGCCTCTTCTTCTTCAGTTAATATATCTAACTGAATTCCTGTAAGTTTCTTCATTTCGTCAATAATTTCATTCTGATTGGAAGCTTGGCGAATTGCTGCCGTAGCAACTGCCTTTATATCCGTTATAGCATAGTCATCTAATATTTCTTTGAAAGAAGTTAGCGTATCTGCTAGTACTCTAATGCCAGATTGACTCATTTCACCAGTTGGAGAAAGAAAAGTGCGCAACCTTGCGACCGTCTTAAAATTTCCAAATTCATACAAACCTTGACGATGATCATATTCATAAAGTACCAAACGTATCGTATTCGAGCCAATATCGATAATCGCTGTTCTTAATTCCTTCATACTGCTCACTTCTTTCTATATAGAAATATTATAATAATTTTTCTAGCACGAATATTACATCAAAATTAGAAGATAATTTATCTATTTGTTGTAAAAAAAGCCAGATAAATCTAATTAGAAGTATCTGGCTTTTTAACATTTTATATAATTCTTATAAGATTAATTGGTCAACACGTAAAATTAGTTCTGCAATTTCTGGTTTCGAAATTTGATCTTCTGCACCAACACGATCGCCTTTATGGCGTAAGTCATCCGTAATTAAACTTGAGAATATAATTACAGGAAGTATTTGTAGTGCTTCATGTTCTTTAATTTTCTTTGTTAAATGATGACCGTCCATTTGCGGCATTTCAATATCAGTAATCACAAGTTGTACATGTTTTGAAATATTTTTATCTGCCTTCGCGATTGCTTCAAGATACTCATATGCATCTCGACCATTTTCAAAGAATTCTAGGTTACCGTAGCCAGCTTCATTCATCGTATCAAATAAAAGCTTACGTAGTAATGGCGAATCTTCAGCAATTACAATTTTCTTCTCTGAACGATCTCGCTTCCCTAATTTTTTTATAGCCTCAATATTAATACCTGATTCCGGATTAATATCCACCATAATTCTTTCGAAGTCTAATAATAAAATCATTTGCTCATCTTGTTTAATAACCCCTATTACTTGAGATGTACCGCCTTGATACAAGTCTGAAGGCTTTTCAATTAAGTCCCAAGAAATACGGTGAATTTGCGTTACATTATCCACATGGAATACTACTCGTTGTTTATTAAATTCAGCAACAATGTATTTTTGTTGTGGGTTTCTTTCTGTAGTCGGCAAACCTAAAACCTTTAGCATATCGACAACAGGTAAAACCTCTCCTCGTAATTGAATAATCCCTTCAACGTGGGGATGTGCGTGTGGAATAAACGTCACTGGAATTGGCTGAATAATTTCTTTAACTTTAATTACATTAATACCAAATTTATTATTACCCACTGCAAATTCAACTATTTCAAGCTCATTTGTACCACTTTCCAATAAAATCCCTTTGTTTTCCATGAGAAATCCACTCCCTGTTACTAATATATACTTTAATTGTAACATATTTCGTGCTAATCTCCTATAAAACCCAAAAGTGAATACCATTACAATTATCACATAAACCGAAGAGAAACATTATCCCAATAAAATGCCATCTAGGACTACTAATTTTTACGACTAAACATAATATTTAATAAGTGCCTGTGTACCTTTTTCAGCATAGCCTTGTTCAATAAGTGTATTATACAAATCTTTAGCCAAATTTAACCCCGGTAAATTTAATTGCATTCTTTCTGCCTCAGCAATTGCAATTTCAATATCTTTTAGTATGTGCTTAATATAAAATCCTGGCTCATAATCCCCTTCGATCATACGCGGAGCAAGACTACTTAACGACCATGAACTTGCAGCCCCACTTGAAATTGATTTCAATACATCCTCCAAATTCAAGCCAGCCTTTAAACCATAGGCCATCGATTCACAAACACCAATCATATTCGATGCAATTGCAATTTGATTACACATTTTCGTATGTTGACCTGCACCTGCACTTCCTTGGTAAACAACATTAGCTCCAAATATATTTAGAATGGGTAATACATCCTCAAAAGTTGCAAGGTCGCCACCAACCATAATTGATAATGTACCATTTCTTGCTCCAATATCTCCTCCAGAAACAGGGGCATCGATACTATGTATTTCTTTTTCCTTCGCTAACTTGTATATCTCTACTGCTAATGTTGGCTCAGATGTCGTCATATCTACAATGATTGTCCCTTTTGTAGCTGATTTTAAAATACCCTCCTCGCCCGTATAGACTTCAAGAACATCTTGAGGATAACCTACCATCGTAAAGATCACCTCTTTATCTACACTAGCTGCTGCAGGCGTTTCTGCCCAAATTGCGCCTAATTCAAGTAGCTCAGTCGCTTTTGACTTCGTGCGCGTATAGATTGTCACTTCTTTCCCTGCCTTTAATAAGTGTTTAACAATACTTGCTCCCATAACACCTGTCCCAATAAAACCAACTTTATTCTTCATATTTAGCACCCCACTTTTCTAATTGCCTTTATTTTATCAAAACTATACAGAAAAGGGGGAATTTTCTAAAGAAACAAAAAAGAGAGCAGTTAGCGATAATCGCCACTACTCTAAAGGGGGAAATGAGAATGTTGCTGTGTTCTATCTTAATATTCCCAGTCAAATCAAAAGTTAAACCTTTTATATAAGATTTTTAAAAATAATTTTCACTGCTATCTATAATCGTATCTCTCGTATTGTATGCTTTAGCTTCATATTTATTTAAAATTTGGTCTAGTTGTTCACTTAAACGCACTGTTTTTTTATCATCCAGTCCACGTTGTATACCTGACTGTATCATTTTCATTCGAATTAGTTCGATTCTTTCTTCATGTATACGATTCATTCATTCCACCCTCCTATTGTATATTAATATATTTTTATTTATTATACTTCTATTGTTATCAGCATTCAAACATTATTATACAATTTTTTACAACTAAGATCTTGCCTCTTTAATATAAGTGAAAATAACATTTCCACCTTGTTTCGCTTCACCGCGAAAATGCTTAAATTCCGGGTGATCCACTAAAACCTTTCTAAACGCTAAAAATTCACCTTTTTCAATTTCAATTGAAGCGAGCTCACCTGCTTTTAATTTTTCAAGTATTATCATGTATTTATCCATTTTATAGCCTCATCTCATTATTAATTTATTAATTATTCAAAAAAGTCTTTACCTTTCATTTTTTTTATTGCAAACTGTTAATTATTAGTCGATGAAGGAGCGGTTGCTTATGAAAATTGCTGAAGTTGGAAATATTATCGAATTTAAGGACGGTCTACAGGGCATTGTCGAAAAAGTGAACGAAAACTCCGTTATTGTGGATATTACTATGATGGATAATTTCCACGATTTAGAGTTAGAAGAAAAAACAGTCGTAAACCATAAACGCTATAAAATTTTGAAAAATACAAATATATAATTCGTGCGCCTTATTTGTCATGATTTCGTGATAAGTAAGGCTTTTTTATGCTAGAATGAATGCATAAGGAGGGACTTATATGAAAAGTGAATGGAAGAACAGTTTACCCTTAATCTTATCGCTAATTTTTATATATAGCATGATGTTTTTTACATTTGAAAATAAAGTTATTTTCTGGTATTTATATGCCTTTACTTTATTAGTTGGCATAGCCATCTCGCTCGTTTATTCAAAATATAAAGATGAGCTTCCTACATGGAATTACTTATTATTCGGTATAGGTTATGGAACTGTTATTTACGGCGTAATAAAACTTGGCTATCTTATTTTACCTTTTATTGATGACAATGCCACAAAAGAAATTACTAAATTTCTATCATATTATGCGCCTCAAAATATTTGGCACTATCTTCTTTTGGTATTTATCATCGTAATTGGTGAAGAAATGTTTTGGCGAGGTTTTATTCAACAAAAATTAAAAGAATATACCAGCCCTTTATTAGCTGTAATCGTTACATCTTTACTATTCTCACTCTCACTAGCAATCAGTGGGTTTACGCCCGGTGCTCTAGCTGCTCTCGTAGTTGGACTTATTTTAGGTGCACTTTATGAATGGAAAAAGAGTCTTCCAATCATCATTATTGCACATGTAGCATTCGTTATTTTATTATTTTTAGTATTACCTTTATAGTATTTGTTTTGCTTCATCATAAGGAGGAACTTTCATTGAAACTTAAACACCAACTTTTTACTACAACATTGCTTACAATGATTGTTTTGAGCGCGTGTAACAACGATGAGAAAGACAATTTAGCGAATAATACTCCAGAAGTAACTTCAGGCGCTGACGCTAATGGTAGTCTTCCTTCATCTACACAAGGCAATAGCGAAGAAGATCCAATTTCTTCATCTACAACATTATCTTACGAAATTGCAGAAGAAGCTTATTCGGACGAAATTATTACAACAAAAAGCGATGAATTGAATTACACAATCTCCCTAACAGATAAGTTCGACTTAACACTTGAGGAACCTGGGAAAGATTTAGTTGTATATAAAGAAAACGAAGCAATTACAATGCGTGTCGAAACGTTTATTAATGAAGATGAAGCTTTTGAAAACTTATTGCTAAATAGTAAAGACATGTTAAGTGCTATTTCAACAAATGATCAATATGAAAAATTCCCTTTACCTAAACAATTCAACTTAACTACATATGCAAAAATAGAAAGTTACATTGTTGAATATGAATCAGATAAAGTCGTTCTTCTATTATTAGAAAAGGATGACCTAATTATTCGTCTTACAATATTTGATGATTACATTACGAATGTTACGGATGCATTTTTACAAATTGGTGCAACAATCGAGTAATTACTCCTTGAATCCTCCATTTGGGAAAATAAAAAGAGGTGCCAAATAATTGGCACCTCTTTTTTATTTCGAAAAATCGACACAACAGTGAAAATTAAAGCTCCGTTAATACGATAAATCTTTTATAGATAAGCCTAATTTCTTTAAAAGCTCAATTGCTGCTTCTTTTTCATCATTAGAAAGAGCACCCATCAGTTCATGTAAATTACGCTCATGCTGTGGGAAAATCTCGTCCATAAATTGTGTCCCTTGCTCAGAAATCTCTGCATAGGTAATACGACGATCGGTAGGACAAGAAATACGTGTTACTAACCCACGTTTTTCAAGCTTATCTACAACATAAGTAATTGAACCACTTGCTAATAAAATCTTGTTACCGATTTTTTGTAATGGTTGTCTACCCTTATGATATAGTAGTTCAAGCACACCAAAATCAGTCGGATTTATACCATTCTTTTGAAAAAATGAATTCGTTGTTTCATTGATCGCCTTTTGTGCCCTTGATAATACAATAAATAACTTAAGAGATAATTTAATATCCTCATTTTCCATAGTTAAATCATCCTTAATTCAAAATAGTTTATACCGCATTATAGCTACTTTTAACACACTTTGTCAAAATGATTCCTCATTTTGCAACTCTAAATTCCCCGCCATCACTTCAACTACAGTATTTAAGTAAGCTAAATCATACATTGGTAGTAAAAGGGTAAATGTTGTTCCAGCCCCTAGTTCAGAATCCACCAAAATTTTGCCGCCATGCTCATTCATTAATTGATTTGAGATACTTAATCCTAAACCTGTTCCTTTTCTCTTTGTCGTGAAAAACGGATTGAATATTTCCGATAAAACTTGCGCGTTTATACCCGGGCCATTATCTCGAACAGTAATTAAATAATCATTTTCTTTTTGGGTTAAATTTATATATATATCTCCGCCCACACCACTTTGCTCCATTGCTTCAATTGAATTCTTGATGAGATTAATAAGTACTTGCTTTATACGAAGTCCATTACAATTTACATAATAATCAAAAGTATGGTCATACTCAAATTGAATTAGGCAATCGCTCATTAATGCTTGTGGCTGTAATGAATCGATTGCTTCTGTGACAATTGGGAGGAGTGAGTTTTGCTGATATAAATCATTTTTAGGGTTGGCTAAAAATAATAAATCTGATGTTAACGATTCGATTTTAGAAAGTTCACGATCTATAACCTGTAAATACGATCTATTTATATCAGGATTTTTTAGTAGCATTTGAACATAACCTTTAATAGAAGTCAAAGGGTTATTTATTTCGTGGACAATTGAAGCGGTAC
Organism: Solibacillus sp.; assembly: GCA_045617525.1. GTDB lineage: Bacteria > Bacillota > Bacilli > Bacillales_A > Planococcaceae > JAZLIT01. The sequence continues at coordinate 56,680 of JAZLIT010000265.1, forward strand.
TATGCCCAAATATGTTACTACCTAAATCAGAGGTTAATGCAGGTTTTTCATCTCTAGAAGTAAAGCTGGTAATTAAAAATTGAGGATCCTCATTGACATAGCTAATCAATTTCACTGCAGATCGTTTATTCCCCTCAACTTTATGGACAATTATTTCGGAATACTTATCGCTAGATATTCTCTTATAATAGGCCATTAATTCTTCTTTATCATATTCAAATGAATTAAATATTTCCTCGTATTGAAAGTATGTCTTTGTTTCTTTACTTAATTGGAACTGATTCGATGCTATATGATTATAGTCTACGATTATACCGTTCAAATCAGAAATTACTACACCTTGATTTAAGTCACTAAACATTTTCAATACATTATTAAAATTTTTCTTTCGATAATGATTTGATTCCTCATCAGAATTAATAGAAATGATTCTACATAAATAGAGATCCTTCTTTTTTACATACGTAACATTTAAAGTAACTCGAACTTGTTCATCCAATTCATTCATAATCCAAATTGTACTACGTTTATTTAAGCTTTTATCGTAATTTTTTTTCATTGATACCCAATGGATTAAAAATTCTTTAGTAAAATAAAACTTCTTAACAATACTATGTTCTCTTAATAAAGCTTTTGCGTTGTTATTTTTATATTTAATCTCACCTACATTATTTAAAATGATAAACGGCTCATCCTGCTTTTCGTATATTTTAGTAATTGCACGATAAAAGTATACTCCCAAATTATTGCCCCCCCTTTATTTTCAATATTATTATATCTATATTCTAATATTCTAATTATTCTAATAATTGGTTTTTGTACCTCGATTATCTCATATTTTTTTTTTACATAAAATGGGTATTTTTTACCATATTGTTTGACTGCGAAATCACTGTTACAATTAGGTTTATGACGTAAGGAGAAGATACCTATGAATATTATTTTAGCTACATTAAATGCCAAGTATATCCACACAAATTTAGCGATTCGCTACTTAAAGGCTGCCGCTAGACCAGAATTTGACCCAGAACTTGCTGAATATACGATTAAAGACCCAGCATTCAACATTGTTTCCGATTTATTCCAAAAGAAACCAGATGTTGTAGGTTTTAGCTGCTATATTTGGAATATTAACGAAACAATACACGTAATTAAAATGTTGAAGACCGTACTACCAAATGTGAAAATTGTCCTAGGTGGCCCAGAAGTTTCCTATGACGTTCACGAATGGTTAAAAAAATACGATGAAATTGATTTTATTATTATGGGCGAAGGCGAAGTTTCATTTAAAGAAATGCTACGCCACTTTAATGGTGAAATTCCACTTGAAGAAGTACCCGGTATTACGTATTTGGTTGATGGGAAAGTAAAAATTCATGCACAACCGGCAAAAATTGATTTACGAGACATTGCATCCCCTTTCCATTTCGAAGAGGATTTACCTCATCTCGGTAAACGCATTCAATACATTGAAACGAGCCGTGGCTGTCCGTTTAGCTGCCAGTTCTGTTTATCAAGCATTGAAGTTGGCGTACGCTATTTTAACCGTGAAAAAGTCAAAGAGGATATTCGCTTCTTAATGAACAATGGTGCGAAAATAATTAAATTCGTTGACCGTACATTCAATATTTCTCGTAGCTATGCGATGGAAATGTTCCAATTTTTAATTGATGAACATCAGCCTGGCGTAGTATTCCAATTTGAAATTACCGCAGATATTATGCGTCCTGAAGTAATTCAATTCCTTAATGATAACGCACCAAAAGGATTATTCCGTTTTGAAATCGGCGTACAGTCTACAAATGATTTGACGAATGACCTTGTAAAACGTCGCCAAAATTTCGAAAAACTTACTCGAACTGTAACAATGGTAAAAGAAGGTGGGAAAATCGATCAGCATTTAGACTTAATAGCTGGTTTACCTGAAGAGGACTACGCTTCTTTCCGAAGAACATTTAATGATGTATTTGCGATGCGTCCAGAAGAACTTCAACTTGGTTTTTTAAAGTTATTACGAGGGACAGGTCTTCGTCTTGAAGCGGAAAAATACGGCTACACTTATGTAGATATTTCACCCTATGAAATATTCTCAAATAACGTATTAACATTTGATGATATCGTTCGTATTAAGCATGCAGAGGATGTTCTCGAGAAGTATTGGAACGCTCATCGTATGGACAATACGGTCGAATATCTAATTAAAGAAGTTTTTGAAACACCGTTTGATTTCTTCCAAGGGTTCGGTACCTTCTGGGAGGGGAAAGGCTGGTCTCGTATCGGTCACCAGTTAGAGGATTTATTCCGTCGTTTAATTGAATATCTTGAAACATTACCACATGTTGATTTAGAAATCGTGCGCAGCATTATGAAACTTGACTATGTACAAGCTCAAACATTCCAGCCACGTAAACCTTGGTGGAATGAGCGTCCATCTGAAGATGAGTTGCGCCAAGTGTTTGCTCGTTTGAAAGCTGACCCAACAATTGCTGGTGAAGAATTTGCTGCGATGAATATTTCTGAAAAGGATTTATTTAAGCATTCATTTATCGTGCCATTCAATATGGACCTACATGCATATAATGAGGGCTCAATTGTCGGCAATGAAGGCTACTTATTTGCATACTTCCACCGCGGTCAACAGCCATATATGACATCGTTTACTAAATAATAGTTCCTAGCAGTTCATTTCCTTTGCGAAATGAACTGCTTTTTTAAAATGCAAAAAAGTACCACCATTTGAATTTTCACATCAATGATGGTACTTCTTTATTAACTTTAGCCAATAATGACACGCTCTGTCGGATACTGGTACGGCATTTTCTTTTGTTTTCCACCTAAGGAATATAAAAAGGAAATTAACCCCACACGACCTATAAACATTAACATCATAATAATGATTTTCCCAATGGAGGATAAATTCTCGGTAATTCCAAGTGACATTCCACACGTTCCAAAGGCTGATGTAATCTCAAATAAGATTTGTGTAGCAGTAGCATGTTTTTCCGTTATTAATAAAATAATTGTTGCAATAAACACCATGAAAACCGCTAAAATAATCACGACAAAAGAGCGATATACATCAATCACATGAATTTGCCGGTTAAAAACTTGAATTTCCGGATTCCCTTTTGAGTATGAAATCAAAAATAAGATTGCAATCGCAAAGGTTGTTGTCCGAATCCCGCCTCCCACCGAACTCGGTGATGCCCCAACAAACATGAGGAAGCTCATAAAGACATCTGTGGCCTCACTAAACATCCGCACATCATACGTCGTTAATCCAGCCGATCGCGTTGAAACAGAATGATAGAGTGCTGAGAATATCGCTTCATGCCATTTCATTCCTTTAAAAGAGGAGAATAATTCAATTATATAAATCCCTAATGCACCCACCACAAATAATCCTGCATAGGTAGCCGTCGTAATTTTCGTAAATAAACTAAAGCGAAACGTCTTATGTCTATTAAATAAATACGTTTTCACTTCAATCAGTACTGGGAAGCCAATTGCACCGAGCATAATTAATACCATCGTTATAAATTGCACGAAATAATCTGTATGGAATGGCTGCAGGCTCGTCCCTGTAATATCAAACCCACCATTAGTCGTAGCTGAGATGGATGTAAATATCCCATGTGAAATGGATTCCTGCCAAGTTTCAAAATATCGTTTAAAGTGAATGGATAAAATAATTGCGCCAATTAGCTCAATTAATAATAATAACTTTATAATCTCACGAATTAATTTTACAACGCCCGCTAAGTTATTTTGATTGTTGTCAATCATCAGTAATTGACGTTCTCTCATGCCAATTTTTTTCCCTACAATCAACCATATAAATGTTCCAACTGACATAATTCCAATTGCGCCAAACTGCAATATGACCAAAATCATAATCAAACCAAATGACGTAAATGATTCCGAAATATTAATCGTCGTTAAGCCCGTTACACTTACTGCACTGACTGCTGTAAATATGGTATCTAATAGTGAAATTTCAACGCCCGGCTTGCGAACCCAAGGTAAAGATAAAAGGCCAACCGAAACCGCTATGGCTAAGAAATAATAAACTACGAGGATTTGGAATGGCGTAATTGTCCGCTCTCTTAATTTTTCTATTCGCAATTTATCACTCCTTCAGTAAGCTTTTTGTGTAAAAAAATTTAACATATATTCGTCGGATATGATAGCGTAAATTTATATAATAAAAAATCTAGCACATAGTAGTAACACTTACTACGCGCTAGATTTTACGTTATTCAATTATACTTCTTCGTCTTCTGTCACTTCTTGTTGATTTGTTTCTTTTTTCTTCTTAGCTACGCTCACAACATAAGAGCCAATTGCTAAGCCCAATAATACAACCCAGAAAATTACTTTCCATGTTGTAGAGTGCGGGAAGTGAGGATCAATAATTGCTAACTTCTCATGACCTAGAGCTAATACCGCTAGCTTAACCCCTACCCAACCTACAATTAGGAAGGCACCTGTTTCTAGTGTCGGATAATCATTAAGGACTTTCACGAACCATTGTGCAGCAAATCGCATAATTACAAGACCAATAAATCCACCCATGAACATTACTGCGAATGGACCAGCATTAATGCCTCCAACCGTCATGTCGCTAATATGTGGAAGTGTCATTGCAATTGCAACGGCTGCTAACATTGAGTCAATCGCAAATGCTATATCTGCTAACTCTACTTTTAAAACAGTCATCCAGAAGCCTGAACCTTTACCATCTTTATGTTCATCATCCTCATCTTGCTTTTTAAAATGATTATCATATAGATGCTTGAGCGAAATAAATAATAAATATGCAGCACCAATTGCTTGAATTTGCCAATACTTCGCTAAAATTGTAATTAGGAATAACGCGATGAAACGGAATAAGAACGCTCCAAATAACCCATAAAATAATGCCTTTTTCTGTTGTTCACGAGGTAAATGTTTAACCATTACAGCCATTACGACCGCATTATCTGCAGCTAATAGTCCTTCTAAGAAGATTAAAACTAATAATACCCATGCATATTCCAATAAGATTGCTTCCATGGAATAGATTCCTCCCTTACTATAGCTATACCCATTTAATAGCCATTTAATATCATTATTTCCTATCCTATCCTTTTAAGAGGGCAAAAGAAAAAGACCCATGCCTAATAAAAGGCAAAGGTCTTGCTAAGCAATAACATCTCACTTTAAGGGCACTAAAAAATCTACCTCAGGTACTATCAAGAACGAATCTAAGGTTTTGATTTAACTGCTCTAAAAGTCCGATTGGTGAAGTCTAACAATCAGTATGGCAAGGAACAACCTACTGTTTGAAGTTTCACCCTATGCTAACACACCCGATGGTTCCTAACCATGTAATGACGAATGTGTAGTAAGTACAGAATACTTATAGCTACTCCCCTTTGACAAAATGTCAACGGATATTCAATTAATGTATACTTACATTTTATCTTTTCACAAATTTAATTGCAATCATTTTATTTCGGTAAAAAACAGAGGGAACTAAAAATTCCCCCTGCCCATAATTATAATAAGCTATATAACTTAATATTTTCGTTTTTCTCATTGAACCAGCGCATTGCAAATTCATTTTCGAATAAGAATACTTTGCTATCAAAACGGTCACGCACTAAAAGTGATCGAGAAGAGTGCATTGACTCTTTTACCTCTTCCTCATTTTCAACCCAACGTGCAATTTTACTTCCAATTGGATCCATTTTTACTTCCACATTGTATTCACCCATCATACGATGTTGGAATACTTCAAACTGTAATTGACCCACAGCACCTAGAATAATTTCTTCTGTGTGTAGCGTTTTAAAGTACTGAATCGCACCCTCTTGCACTAATTGAAGTACGCCTTTTTGGAATTGCTTCCCTTTCATTACGTTCTTCGCAGAAACGCGCATAAAAATTTCAGGCGTGAACTGTGGTAATTTCTCAAAGTTAAACGTTTTCTTACCACCTACAACAGTATCGCCGATTTGATACGTACCTGTATCATATAACCCAATAATATCGCCTGCAACCGCTGTTTCAACCGTCTCACGATCATCGGCAAGAAATTGCGTTGATTGGGTAACTTTAAATGATTTACCCGTACGTGAAAGCGTCATATTCATTCCGCGATTAAATTGACCCGATACGATACGCACAAATGCAATACGGTCACGGTGTGCTGGGTTCATGTTTGCTTGAATTTTGAAGATGAACCCTGAGAATTCACCATGATCAACTGGATCGATAAATTGCTCATCCTCTGTAATACGAGGCTGAGGTGTTGGCGCAAACTTTAAATACGTTTCAAGGAAAGTCTGTACCCCGAAGTTTGTCAAAGCTGAACCAAAGAATACTGGTGTTAATTCACCACGATCAATTTTATCGCGTGAATAGGCGTTACCAGCTTCATTTAAAAGTTCTATATCGTCCATTGCTTGTGAATAATAAGAAGTTACCTTCATTGGATGATCTACTGCTAGATGACCATTTTCATCGATTGGTAAGAAACGCTCATCTTCTTCAGTACGGAATTGCTCGATACGTTCATTGTAACGATCGTAAATACCTAAGAACTCTTTTCCCATACCGATTGGCCAGTTCATTGGATATGCATTAATGCCAAGGCTAGATTCAAGTTCTTCAATTAGCTCAAGTGGCTCTTTCCCTTGACGGTCTAATTTATTAATGAACGTGAAAATTGGAATACCGCGCATCTTACAAACTTTAAATAGTTTTAATGTTTGAGCCTCGATACCTTTGGCAGCATCTACTACCATGACAGCACTGTCTACTGCCATTAATGTACGATACGTATCTTCCGAGAAATCTTGGTGACCAGGTGTGTCTAGGATGTTCACTCGGTGATTGTTATAATCAAATTGCATTACTGAAGATGTAACCGAGATTCCACGTTGTTTCTCGATTTCCATCCAGTCAGATGTAGCAAATTTGCCTGATTTTTTCCCTTTTACTGTACCCGCATCGCGAATCGCGCCACCGAATAATAGTAGTTTTTCTGTTATCGTCGTTTTACCAGCATCCGGGTGAGAAATGATGGCAAACGTACGACGAGATAATATATCTTGTTCTAAAGTCATTTTATTTTCGTCTCCTTTTTTACATACTGTTTCATTTTAAAAGACTTATGCTACTCGTTACAACCTTTTTTACTTATTGTGACGAAATTTAATGCACTTATTGTACATATACCATAGTAAATAGCCAAAAAAGATCGCAATCGCATTCAAAATGACATCATCAATGTCGACACTACGCCCAATAAAGTACTGTGTCCCCTCAATAAATAGTGGAATTAAAAGCGAAATCAAAAGCGCAGCAAGCAGGCTTCTACATCTTTTCCATAAATACGGTAGGAAGTATCCGAATGGAATGAATAAAATGATATTTCCCGCTAGATTATAAAATGCAATTGATGCAAACGGCCCCTTAAGAAGCTCTATATAATGTGAAATTGTATGAAACGGAATTAGATTAGCAAACCCCATACCCCGTTCAAAATCAAATACAAGCGCACCATTCATTATGTAAAACCGTGGAATTATTGTTTGTGAAAAAATGCTGACGCAATAGAAGAAAAATAATAGCATAAGAAACTCACGCATTATTCGTAGCTTCTGTTTCCGTATAATAAGAAATCGAAAGAGGATATAAAATGGCAACGTAATAATACAATAGCCGATCATACTACTAATAAAAGATTGAATCATATGTAAAAACACCTCCGATTTATAAGGACGAACTAGCGTAGGAAAGGTTTTTGCTGGATAGCCACCTTAACTAGCAGCTATGAAATTTTATATTTGGATTTAGACTGCTTGTCCTGGAATTTTTAATACTTCCAACGCTCATCCCACAAAAAAGCCGCTCTTCTTACCTAAATAAGAAAAACGGCTCCTATATAGAATGACGTGCGCTTTCACGCAAATGTCTAAATTGCTGAGTTTCGTTGAACGTAGTTGGTCAGTAGTCAACGGGAACGGCGTAACTAGTCACATGTGAATGGTTTGCAGTCGTTGATGTCATTCTATATAGCTAGCTTTGGAGTCTCACCTCAGCTAGTTTACATATATTTAGTAGCATCAAATGCGAGTTGTACCTGATAATTTTTCGCATTGATTAAATTAGATATTTTATGTGCCTGACGTTCAAGTAAATCTGCGCGTTGGCGATATTCCTCAGGATCAAAGAGCGCAACACGAACCATCGTTACACCTTCACCATAGCCAAACTCGATTCGCTCTTTTTCATGCTGAGCAAGTTGAGCTACAACCATCGCTTCGATACGTAGTTGCTTCGCATATTCGATTGCTTCCACTAAAGTAAAATCTTGCTGTTCAAATTGTACCGTATTTTTTATATTAGCTTCATATACAAGTCGGTCAAGTGTACGTATATCAACACGAACAGCTTCAAGCTCCTGCTCTGCTATTTGCATCGTACGTCCTTCCCTTACAGCTGCATGTCCTTTTTCAACGGTAATAAATGCAAGTCGTTGACGTTCCTCGCCAAGCTGCTCTTGCTTTTTATTTAAAATGCTTTTTAATTTTACTGCTTCTGCTAACGAAATCACTTACTTCACCCCTACCCTAGTTTAGACAAACTTTAAACTCCCAGCCTCAATTGCAATTCCTGCATCACTATGTGGATATTTCGTATCCCCAATAATTTGATAATCCTCGTGTCCTTTACCCGCAAAGATAATAATATCACCTGGATTTGCAACACTAACTGCATGACGTACAGCCTCTGCACGATCCCCAATACATGCGAAATTTTCATGCAGCATACCCTTTGCTAAATCGCCTGTAATACTATCGTACTCTTCATATCGAGGGTCATCTGTTGTTAGAATTACGTAATCGGCCACAGAAGCCTTTGCAGCCATTGATGGACGCTTGGACTTGTCACGATTTCCACCTGTACCCACTAGGAAAATTAACTTGTTTTCTGGCTTTTTATATGGCATTGCTGCATTAATCGCCTTCTCAATCGCATCGGAAGTATGTGCATAATCAATAAATAATTGAATAGGTAAATCTGTTTTTACTTTTTCCATACGCCCTTTAACTGGTGGTAGGCTTTCAATTTGCTCCAAAATTGATTCTAACTCAAAGCCTCTTGCATAAAAGGCGGCCGTTGCTGCAAGCACATTATAAATATTGAATTCCCCTAATAAATGCATTGTTACCGGGAATGTGCCCTCTGGCGTAATCATATCAAAAGATGTTTTACCATCTTCATACACACAGTTTTCTGCTTTAAACATCGCATCATTTTTCAGCCCATAAGTCCAAATTGGGAATGGTGTCATCACAGCATAGCGAGCCGACCATTCATCATCAGCATTTAAAACAACATGTTTATTTTTTTCAAGGTCTTGTCCTAATTGCGAAAACAATAGACCCTTCGCATTACCGTAGTCTTCCATCGTTCCATGGAAATCTAAATGGTCATGCGTTAAATTTGTGAAAATCGCAACGTCATAATCAACACCAGCTAAACGCCCAAGCGCTAATCCGTGTGATGAAACCTCCATGACCATAGCGCGACAGCCTTCCATTTTTGCACGGAAGATCATTTGCTGTGTATTTAAGGAGTCGCTCGTCGTATTTGCAGACTCGTATAAAATACCGTTTAGATTAAAGCCAATCGTACCTGACATCGCGCTTTTTTCACCCATACCGATTAGGATATTATGAATAATTCCAGCAACACTTGTTTTTCCATTCGTGCCCGTTACACCTATCATCGTAAGATCCTTTGATGGGTAATCAAAAAACGTCGTCGCCAAGATTCCTAATGAACGATCCGAACTTTGCACAATTACTTGCGCAACATTCCCTGCTAATTCTAGCTCACGCTCGGTAACAATTACCGTAGCACCAGCATCTACTGCTTGCTGTGCATAATCATGTCCATCTACTGTATAGCCTTTAATACATATAAACATTGAATTTGGTTGAACACTACGTGAATCAATTGCAAGATCTTCAATAACATTCGGTAATTTTCCAACTATGCGCTTTTGGCGTAAAGTACTTAATAATTCTACTGCGTACATAATTAGTCCTCCATCTCCATCATTGGCGAATGTACATAAGCAAATAATAAATCTGCTGTTGCTTTTAATGAATCTAGATGCGTACGTTCATAAGCATGTGAAGATTCAATTCCCGCACCAAACAATGCGTGACGTACATCATATCCTGCGCGAATTGCTGCAGAAGCATCTGATCCGTAATACGGGTATATATCCAATTTATATGGGATTTTTTGTGTTTTAGCAAGCTTCACTAGATGCTGTGTTAATTCATAATGGTATGGACCACTTGAATCCTTTGCACAAATTGAAACTGTATATTCATCAGACGTTTGTCCATCGCCAATTGCACCCATATCTACTGCAATATATTCTACAACTTGGGCTGGAATATTTGAATTCCCACCGTAGCCGATCTCTTCATTATTTGAAATATAGAAATGCGTCGTGAAGGGTAGCGTTACATTGTGTTCTTTAAGCCCCTTCATTAATTGAAGCAATAAAGTCGTACTTGCTTTATCATCTAAATGACGTGATTTGATGAAGCCTGATGGTGTTTCTTCAAAGCGAACATCGAATGACACAAAATCGCCAACCTCAATCCCTAGGCCCTTCGTATCCTTTGCGTTTAATACTTTTTCATCGATACGAACTTCAATATGATTTTCATCACGTTTTAAATCACTTGCGCCACGATACACATGCACTGTTGTTTCATGCATTAAGATTGTCCCGCGAAGCGTTTTACCTTCTGCTGTATGAATTGTACAATACTCGCCTTCAACTGCATTCCAGTTAAAACCACCAATCATCCCTAGCTTCAGACGTCCACTTGGTTTAATTTCCTTCACAATCGCACCTAATGTATCTGTATGTGCTGTAAGTAATCGATGCTGCTCATTATTTTCACCCATAAAAGTAACGATTATAGCACCTTTATTTGTCTTTTGATAAGAAATACCCAACTCTTTTAAATAGTCACCCATTTTTTTCATAATGGCTGATGTATAACCAGACGGGCTAGCTGTATTGACTAACTCTTTTAAAAGTTCAACTGTTTCTCGCTCATTCCAATAGTTGTTCATCCTAATTCCCCCTGTATTAATCTATAGTATCAAAATTCGCCATTTATCGACAACGAAAATTCATGTATGATAAAAGCACTAATCGAATTCTGAGGTGTTTCATGCAACAAATTAACTTACTCCAAAAAAAGAATCAATTTATATTATTTTCATACATTGTCTTCTTACTATTATACTGCACATTGGTTGCTCTAGGCTTTTTTACATTTAATCTACTATTTTCCTCATGTTCGAGCTTATTCATACTAGTACTATTGCTATTCTTTCATTTGAAAGTCTCGCCAAAAGTCATACAAATTTATATAATCGTTTGTTTGAATGTACTTATTTTACTGCTAATTTGTAAAAGCTTCTACATAATAAATTTATATTGGCTAATTTTTTATTTAATCTTTATCGGGATTTATCAATCCGTCCCTATAATTGTTACTTCTTCAATTATTGTAACTATCCAAATAGCAATTATCTCATTTTACCAAGTTGAATTTTCACTTGCCTATATCTATGAAATTAGAATATTATTGGTACTCGCTTTAATGGCGATAACGATTGGTATTATCCAAACGATATTCATTCAATATACCTGGGGATTAAATGATAAAAAAAACAATAAAGAACAGCAAGATCTATTATCCCAACAAGCCTATCTCCAATTATTTTTCGAATATGCAAATGATGCAATAGCCGTATTTGGATTAGACAACAATATTATCGAAGTCAATCCTGCTTTTGAAAAGCTTTATGGTTGGTCGCGCGAAGAGAGCATCGGGCATTCATTGCCGCTTGTCCCACCTAAACGAGTGCAGGAGGCCAATGAGCGCTTCCAGCAGCTAATCAAGGGGCAAAGTTTCACTATTGTCTCTGATGAAATGAAAAAAGACGGAACCATATTTATCGCTCAAATTTCACTATCCCCTCTCTATAATAAAGATGGTACTGTTATGGCCATGTCAGTTATAACTCGGGATATTTCTTATATGAAGGAAAATGAACGCTTGCTAATGCAGTCAGAAAAACTTAAACTCGCTGGTGAAATTGCAGCAGGTGTTGCACATGAAATACGTAATCCTATGACCGTCATTTCAGGATTTGTTCAGATTATGGAAGCCGACGAAAATTCCGCCTTCAAGGATTATGTTGCCATTATCCAGGATGAAATCGAGCGCATTGATTTAATCATTTCGGAATTCCTAGTCCTTTCTCGCCCTCAAATTGAGACAAAGGACAGAATCGACCTCGTACAGATTATGAATGAAATCACTGTTTTTTATCAATTAGAACTTCAAAATCGAGATATAAAGATACAATATGAACCGTCGATTAACGAGGCTTATATTTACGGAAATAAAAATCAGCTGAAACAAGTATTTATAAATATAATTAAAAATGCAATTGAAGCCATTAATAGTAACGGACAAATTAATTTTGACATTGCAAGACAACATCAAAGCTTTATGATTACGATTAAAGATAATGGTTGTGGCATACCTGTACATATATTAGACAGTATTTTTGAACCTTTCTATACAACAAAAACAAAGGGTACAGGACTTGGCATGATGATCACTAATAAAATTATCCAGGACCACCAGGGCACTATTAAAGTATTTAGTAAGGAGCATGTTGGGACTGATATTCATATCCATTTCCCCTTTATAAATAAAGACTAATGCAAAAAAAGGCAGCAACGTAAGTAATACTTTCGTTGCTGCCTTTTCATCGTCTTTAACTAATTATTTCATGATCATTCGAACAAGCTTAACTTTATTGTTATATGGTGGGAATAGTATATCTGTCGCTAGCTTAGATGAACGTTTTAAAATTGACTTTGGATGCGTGAAATTCTCAAAGCTTGCTTTGCCATGATAGGCTTTAACCCCTGATGGCCCAACACCACCGAATGGTAAATGCATATTTCCCACATGCGTAATAACTTCATTAATACAGCCACCACCAAATGGCAATTCATCTAAAAAGTACTCAACGGCCTTTTCATTTTCCGAAAACAAATAAGCTGCTAATGGCTTAGGCAACTGGCGAATTTGGTGAATTGCTTGCGGTAGCTCCTCGTATTTCATAATCGGCATAAGCGGGCCGAATAACTCATCCTCCATTGCAGGACTACTCCATGTAACATTTTCAATCACGGTAGGCTCAATATAGAGGTCCTCTCGACTTGTTCGCCCACCTATAATAATATCATTCGATTCACGCTCTAAAATCGATTGCAAACGATCAAATTGACGCGTATTTATGATACGTCCAAAATCCAAACTCTCCTGAGGATTTGCACCGTAAAATTCGTTTATTGTTTTTTTTAACTTTTTCAAAAATTTATTATATACAGCTGCATGTACCATGACGTAATCTGGTGCAACACACGTTTGTCCGGCGTTATTAAATTTGCCCCAAGCAATTCGTTTTGCTGCAACATCGAGGTTGGCTGTTTGATCCACGATTGCTGGGCTTTTTCCGCCTAGCTCTAAGCAAATTGGCGTTAAACGCTCTGCCGCCGCTTTAGCTATTACTTTCCCAACTGCAACACTGCCTGTAAAGAAAATATAATCAAATGATGCATGAATAAGCGCAGTAACTTCTTCCTTCTCACCTTCAACTACTCGCACATAATTTTCGCCAAATGTTTCTGATATTATCTTTTTCACAATAGCTGCAGTATGTGGTGCTGCTTCAGAAGGCTTTACAATGGCCGTATTCCCTGCAATAATCGCACCAATAAGTGGCTCCATCATTAGTTGGAACGGATAGTTAAATGGGCCAATAATTAAAACAACCCCGTACGGCTCTCGAATAATAAAACTTTTTCCAGGTTGAAATTGAATCGGAGTCTTTGCTGTTTCAGGCTTCATCCAATCATCAATATTTTTCACTAAATAAGAAATACTATCATAGACAATGCCGATTTCAGTTGCATAGGCTTCAAATTCGCTTTTATTTAAATCTAATTTTAACGCCTTAACAACGTCTTGCTCATACTCCTGAATACATTCTTTTAGTTGTTGAAGTTTCTTTTTTCGAAAATCAACGTCCTTTGTTTGACGCGAATAATAAAAAGTACGTTGTTGCTCAATCATACGTTCAACATCTTGTGCTGTAAAATTCATTTCAATCCCCCACTTTTTCTTAAAATTTTATACATATTTTATATCCCTTCACACATAATAAGTACAATATGTATTTAAAATTTTCCTTCATCCTTTATAAAAATGCAACTAAAGTGACCAGATTATTCAATAAGTGTATGCATTTCCTAGTTGGAATATTTTGAGTACATACAATCGATGCAGGGAGGAATCATTTATGCTAACAATGGAAACCTGGTGGGAAGATATTTTTTCCGGCCCACTGTCAATCGGATTAAACGAAAGTAAAATTTATGAACTGCGCGACGAATCTTTTTTATTCTTTTCTAATGATTTACCGAGCCTCCGTGTAACCGAAACAATGGTTATAGAAAATAATGTACCCTGGAAAAGTACCAATAATCAATAAATTATGAAACGCTCATTGAAAAGCATTATTATCCCTCGTATAATGGAGGATAAGACATGCCAATTCGAGGAGTTATGGAATGAAGAAATTTACATTTAGCTACGTACTGATTTTAGCTATTTTTGTGATAGTTGGAATAGTCATGGTGATTACCACAAATAAAGACGAAGGTACGATCGAGCCAGACAATGAACTCATCAATAAGACCCCCGGATACAGCACAATGATTAAAGTAAGTGAGCTTGTTTCAGCACAGCAGCTCGAAAAGTCTTTACTGAATATCGAAGTTTCACCTATGGGTAATACAGAAGATATTGTCCTTGAAATACAGGGGAATGATTTTGTAAACGAAGATACACTTTTAAAAGACAGCTATAATATTCTTACAGGTGCTTTTGATATTCAAACATTAAATACATTTACAATTGTCTGGTACGCTAAAATAACACCAGATAATCCTGAAGTTCTTCGCGTAACAATGACCAAAGATACAATTGAACAATTAAAGCAAAAAAGTTACCTCGTTTTACCTGAGTTAGCTGAGTTTTATGAAAAGCATTCAACATTATAAAAGTAAACATGGACATGCTAACGCCGAATATTGTCACATGGATGTGACAACGTTGGCCTCATCCCCGTTAATTCGGGATAAATCACAAATAGCCAGAAGGGATTTTTAAAATTCCCTCTGGCTATTTTTTATTGGCTCTATTATATTTGTTGGGGTTTTCATGCAATTGCGCATAAAAAAAAGGCACAAAATCACACTTTTTTATATACCTTGAATTGCTGAAAAACAAGTTATAGAAAGGTGATTTAGTTGGACCCGTGCCCCCAGAGAAATAGGTAGGGAAGCTAAGAGCGCGCTCGTCGTGAGTGCAACGCTTCCATGACCAGCATCCTGCTGGCCCTCGGGCCCACGGAGCTCCAATCAACGCCTTTCGTGAGAAAAGGTGTACTGAAATTAATGACTAATTTCAGGTACACCCCAACATTTGACGTAGAACTGTCTTTATTTTATCGATTGATTAAAGGCATCAAACGCTTCTTTTACTTCCTTCATTGATTGCGTTAATTCCTGCTTTTGCTTTGATGTGAAGAAGCTATAGTTTACATAGTCTTCCTTCCCAACCTCATAATAAGCAATTACTTCATTGACTGATGTAAGCTTGCTGACCAGCAAATCTGTTTCTGTAGCTCCGGCATGCTTCTTAAATGCATCAACTACTTGCAATGTACCTTCAACATTTGCCTTCACATCATATACTTGAGTATAGGCATAACTATTTTCAGTTCCTGCTAACTTATGCTCAATTGTTTCCTGTAGCATTGCAGATGTCCCCTTTAACACATCTTGCCCATTAAGCTGTGATTGCGCTAACTCATTCGTTAACTCCTTCACGTCTTTTACTAATGCTGCCATAGTATCTTTAACGCCGGCTGTAGCTTTGCCTTCAAATAACCCGTATTCAACCGCATGGAGGCCATTCCCGTCTTGTTCTTTGCCTTCTTGTAGCGTTGCATCGATTACTTCAAATTCATCGCTAAATGACGTTTTTAATGGCTGTAGACGTTCCACATACATATGCACTAGTGGATAAAGTTTCTGAGCTTCCTCAAGCTTGTCCTCATTTATATATTGCTCAAGCAACATAATATCTTCCGTAAACAGTGTCATCTGCATTAAAGCCTCTGTTTTATAGGCAGTAGTTGCCTCTGTTAAATCTACTGGAATGACCTGTTCAACAACTTTAGGCTTCTCCTCTTTATTCGAGCCACACGCTGCAAGTACTAGCATAATTGAAGCTGTTACCATTACTATTATAAATTTCTTCATATCCTACTCACCTCTACCCTTCAATTACCTTCGCATGTACGACAAATCGTTCCTCGTCATTCACAGAGGTTGTACATGTTGAAAGTGTAAATAGTTGATCATGTTCTGTTACTTTTACTTGCAAATCAATTTGTGATTTATCTTGGATTATATCAATAAAATTAGCGAATGAAGTGTCTGTAAAGTCCGTTTCTATATAATAAAAATCGGTCGTCGTTTCATACGCAGCAAACACCTGTAATTTAAGTTTTTTATCTGCAAGCTCAATATCAATCAGTTGATGTTGCTGTGCAAATTCCACCTCTGCATAGTTTGATAATTGCCCAAACATCGAGCCATTTCGTAATACATGCCCATAAATGATTGAATGTTGATCTGTGAAATCCCCATCATTTCGATAATCTAAAAAAATCGAGCCTGCACGACTTTCAGCACCTCGATAATTATGCCTTAAATAAAACTCATTATTATCCGTCTGTAAAATCGGATAATCTACCTTCATGCCCTCAATTGAAATCCAACCCGCTACATCACTATATTGCTGCTGTAGCGTTTGCAATGATTGCTGCTGCACAAGTGATTGAACTTGCTCAATTTCCTCATTCACCTGACTATAAGCACCAAAGTATTGTATGATTTCCCATCCTGTATATGCCATGACTAGCACGCATAATAACTGAATCAAGCGACTTTTCATTAAATACTCACCGGCATCATATAATAGCCGATTTCCGCATCATCTCGAAAAGCAACTTTCACATCATACACTTCTTTAACAAGGCCTGCCGTAACAACTTTTTTTGGTGCACCTTCTGCTAAAATTTCTCCAGCTTTCATGACGATAACATGGTCACTGTATTGAATTGCCTGATTGATATCATGAAGTACCATGACAATTGTAAGTCCAAATTTAGAATTCAGCTCTTTCACAAGCTCAAGCAATTCTAGCTGATAATAAATATCTAAATAGGTTGTTGGCTCATCTAAGCATAATATTTCCGATTTTTGCGCTAACGCCATCGCAATCCAAACTCGTTGCCGTTCGCCACCTGATAATGAATTTAAATCCTCGGTACGTTTATCCAGTAAATTTGTGCATGTTAATGCCCAAGTAATCGCTTCCTCATCTTCCTGTGAACCCTTTTTGAACAACGAAGCATACGGCATACGGCCAAATTTCACAAGCTTCTCTACCGTTAAATCTTGCGGAATATCATTTTGCTGATAAACGATTGCCAGCTTTTGTGCGAATTCCTTTTGTTTATATTCCACTAAATCACGATTTTCTAACTTTGCGAGACCATCAAGAGGCCGATTATTGCGTGCCATTACACTTAATAGCGTCGATTTACCGCAGCCATTAGGGCCAATAATTGTTGTAATTTCCCCCTTTGGTATTACCGTTGTGACGCCGTTCAAATGGCGTCTTGTCCCATCATGGGAAACGACTACTTTATTCAATTCCATTGTCTACGTCACTCATTTCTATTTATCTTTTCGAATTAAGAAAATTAAAAATGGTCCACCTATAATGGCCATAATTGTTGATGCTGGTATTTCAATTGGCGCCGCAATTGTACGCCCTACTGTATCTGCCACCAATATAATAAGTGCACCTAATAGCGCAGTGAACGGAATTAAAATTTTATGATCATGCCCAACAATTCTACGTGCAATATGTGGCACTAAAATCCCAACAAAGGCAATTACGCCCGCTACAACAACTGAAACTGCCGATAGTAAAACAGCTATTGCACCAATGACTACACGTGCAAAATTTACATTGAAGCCAATGCTTTTCGCCGTTTTATCAGACAATACAAGTACATTACACCAACGATACATTGCAAAAGCAAGGATTAAACCGATTGAACCGTATACAACAATAATGCTCACATCATCCCATGTTTTTAACATTAAATTCGAGGATGTTACACCTGAGGTTGTAGCGCCTAGACTAATCATTGCTTCAATTAATCCTGAGAATACCGCATTAATGGCAATCCCCACTAAAATTAATTTTAATGGACTTAAGCCAGATTTCCAAGAAAGTGCAAACACTAAAAAGCAGGCGAATGCCCCACCGATAAATGCAGCAAGGGGCGAGTAGAAAAAGTACACCGGAAAGAATGAAACAATTAGAAGCTTTGAAAATGCTGCTCCGGAAGAAATACCAATAATCCCTGCGTCTGCTAATGGGTTTCGCATAATCGCTTGCAATAAGACCCCTGCAACCGATAAGGCTGCTCCTGCAAATATTGCCACTAAAATACGAGGGAATCGTAAATCGCGAATTGCTGCCATTTGACTATTTTCAGAATCAAAAATTCCTGTGATAAACTCTAAATACGTTACTTGAATTTTACCCGTTGTTGCGGCAATCATAATGGTGAATAATAGTAAAAGCATTACAACAACTGTACTAACTATTTTTTTCGTCACAGCGATACACCCTCTATTTCTGTCTATATAATGAAACGACAAAACCCCTAGGGGCTTTGCCGTTCATCGTCATTATTACTTTAAAACGGCATGAATAAACTTCAGATAGTCCAAAGTTTATTTATAAAAAATCTCTACTAATTTATTTAACGCCTCTGGCACATTTAAAGCTGCCGTCGTTCCAAATAAATCTTCTTCTAAATCATAAACGTGACCATTTTTCACTGCATCAAAATGCTTCCAGACGTCATTAGCTTTAAATTCTTCATTAAACATTTCAATTACTTCATCTGGCATACCATGCGCTAGACGTAAAATAATATCTGGATTCGCGTCATATAAGTACTCCGTGTTCGAAGCCAAATATTCCTCTTCCATCCCAGACATTACATTTTCTCCACCAGCTAAGCGCACTAAATCGCCAGCATATGAATTTTCAGTCGCTACTAAATAGCTTCCTGGGACACCCAAAATAACTAGCACTCTTGGCTTCTCATTTTGACTCGCAACAATTTCAACATGATCAATCTTGTCCTGTAATTTTTCTACAAGTGCATCCGCTTCCGCAACACGATTATAGCGTCCACCAATTTCCTTTATTTCAGATAGCATTGATTCAATGCTTGTTAAATCCACAAAATCCACAGGAATACGCAATTTCTCAAAGGAATCCTTTAAGTCGTATTCAAGCGTGGAAACGGATAAAACCTCTGTCGGATTTAATGATTTAATCGTTTCTGCATCTGGTGCCATCGCATTCCCGATATTTGGAAGACCATCAAAGCGCGCTGGTAATTCCTTTATCGTATCTGGAATTGCTATAGCATCCAGATTTAATTCATTTAAAATTTGAGCGACAACAACAGTCCCTGCGATAATTCGGTGTTCGTCGTCTGTTTTTGATACCTGTTCATTTCCCACATCTTCAATGTTATTATCCTCGGTAGCTTTATTACTATTACATCCCGCTAGAAGTAAAATTGATAGCATACTTGCTGTTAGCCATTTCCACATATAACGTTCCCCCTATTTATAAATTGAAGTAAATTTTCAAAGCAGTTTGTGAAAATTTACTTCAATTTACTTTT
>JAZLIT010000266.1:0-9485 GCA_045617525.1 Solibacillus sp.
GAATAACAATAAAGAGGGAAATAGCGAGACAATACGTCATTTATTAGAACGATTAAACATTAGTCTCCATAATGTAGAACATAGTGAACAAAGTATTATTCAGTTATTAAGCGATTTACAAAAACAAATTAATTACTTAGAGAATGAGAAGGCTAAAGAGACGATGGAGAGATTAAAAGAATACGAAGAAATAATTGGCTTTACGGAATCAATTTATTTATATGAGCTTTATAAACTACGTTATTATCTTTTCCTTAGGGATTCTAAATTAGTAGAAAAACAATTAAGATGGCTAAATGCTCACCGACAAAATTTTTCCCAACATGAGATGTGTTTACATTTATATTTTAATGCTTTAGTTTTAATATTAAGAGGTAAATACGAGGAAGCCGATATAAATCTTACTCATTTACTTCAAATACAACCAGAATTAGGGTCATTAGAAGGAGAGGTTTACTACCATTTAGCTCTAATAAAAGGGCGATTGGAGGAATCAAGCCAAGCAATTATTTATGGGAGAAAAGCGCTTCAATTCTATAAGGACCAATTTAATTTTAAAAGGATTCTTTATACATTAATGTCTTTAGCACTTAATTACTCTCGAGGAAAAGTGTATCATGAAGCAATCGAAATCTATGAACATCTATTGAGAAATATCGAACTATTACATCAACATCATTTATTACCTATTATATATAACAATTTAGGGGACCTATATCAAATGAAAGGGGAGTATGAAAATGCATTAGTCTATTTTGAAAAAAGCTCCTTATTGATGCCAAAGGACAGTGATAATTATCTACTTTGTTTATATAACTTAGGAATTACACAATTTCGCCTAGATCAAAAGGAGGTGAGTATAAAAACCTTTACAATTCTTAAGGAAGAAGCAAAAAAGAAGCAAAAATTAACTTTTAATTTATTTGCTGCTTTTTATTTATTCTTACTAAATGAAGAAAAAACGAAAGCGATGGATTTCTTAGAAGGAAAGCTAATCCCATTTACGGCCAATAAAGAAGAGTTAAGAGAAATGCGTCAACACTTTTCTTCATTATTGGGAGATTACTATCGAACAGAAGGTAAGTTTGAAAAGGCAGTGCAATTTTATTATTAAAAAACTAAAGGAGTGTATGAATATGAACATGAAACGAAATTTTGTATTAGCTAGTTTATCTATCTTAACATTGAGTGCTGCATTAATAATTATGTCTTACCCAGTCCATCCACCGATTCTTTCTGCTTCAGAAGAACAAGTAGCGTATACTGAAATGAGTTACCCAGTCCATCCACCGATACTTTCTTATTCAGAAGGACAAGTAGCATATAGTGAAGTGAATTACCCAGTCCATCCACCGATACTGTTGTAACATGATCAACTTTTAAAATTTAAATGCTCGGACAAGCTGTTAAGCCAACATGAATCATCAATATAAACGAGCGCTAAACTTCAAATAGAACTGTCCTGAGAATATTCAGGGCAGTTTTTATATGTCCTAAAGTCAACTGTAAACCCACTCTTTGATTACGGGCAAAGAAGCAGGCGTGCTGTACTTCTACATAAAAAAAAGCATAAAAGTGTTTTAGGCGAGTGGAGCATTGTTCTACTTGCTTTATTCACCTTTATAGCTGTCATTTTGCTCTTGGTTTTATCGGATCATTTCTTTCGGGGATGCTAGGGAGGGTATTATTAATACCAGATGCATCTTTACATTCCACGACTATTTGAACTCGTAGCATTCTCAGCACACGAAGTATCAGGGATTAGTCCTATTCAAGTTACGATTAAAAATGAATTTTTTTCAAAGCGTGACGCCATACTAAAGTATGCAAGAGAAGTAGGATTGATGGTTGTGGCTAATATAATTGGAAAGTAAAAGTAATTATGTTGGAGGAGAATTATGAAAAAACTATTGATTGTAGCACCGTTAGCACTCGCGTTATATGCTTGTGGAGATAAGGACGTAAAGGAACTTGATGGAAAGGCAGATACTTCACAAGAAGCTGTTGAAGAGAAGAAGCTTTCAATGGCTGAACAATCTGAATGGACTGTCGATGAACGTTTACAAGAGCCAACAGAGGATACAATGTGTTATATGTGCAATATGAAAGTTTATACACGAGACCATGAACAAGGCGTCTTTTCTGCACAAGCTGTACATGAAAATGGCGAAGTGGTTTTCTATGATGACATTGGCTGTTTATTAAACGATGAATATGTCAATAAAGTAGAGAATGAAAAGTTTGTACGTGATTATCACACGCTTAACTGGTTTAACGTTGAAGAAGCATATGCTGTGAAAACAGAAATGAAATCACCGATGAACTGGGGCTACATTTTCTTTAAGTTTGAAGAAGATGCGAAAGCGTATATCACTGAAAACGAGCATGCTGCGATGTCAACAATTGATGAAATTCGAACGCAAGCAATCGAGCGCCATAAGAAAAAGCAAATGAAGAATGGCGAAGGGCATAGTCATGGAGATAATCACGACCATTCGAACGAAGAAAATTCTTCTAATGGTCACCAAGAAAATATGTCTTCAGATGAATCCCACGAGTAATGATATCAATAAAAAACTGGATGATTGCCGCTGTCTGTGGCGTAGTAGTAGGAGTAGGAGTTTTCACACCGCTTGTTGCAGAAGCGGATTCAGAACATCAGCATGAATCGCCAAATTTTTTGCAACCGAAAAAACCGGCAACGGGTGAAAAAAGCCAGTTGCAAAAATTAATAGATCGTACAGAACCAGGAGGCACGCTTTTCTTAGAAGGGCGTGTTTATCGTGGTTCTATGTCGATTACAAAGCCGATTACAATAATTGGAGTGGACGGAACTGAGATTCATTCACTCGCAACAACTTTAACAATTTCAGACACAGAAAATGTCGTGTTGAAGAATATCGGTTTTCAAGCAGAGGATACAGCCATTGTCGTAAGTAATGTCCAAAATGTTAACTTAACCAATATTCAAATTGAAGAATCGATGGCGGGTATTCAAATTATCAATAGCCAAAAGATCAGTCTACACGATGTAGATGTGTTCGGGAAAGAGGGGCATTTTTCAACAAAGGGGCACGCTGTTGCTATCTATGAATCGCAAAATTTTACAGCCACTGAGAGTGATATTGACCAAGTAATGGACGGATTTTATCTTGAAAGTGTTGATGGCATTAACTTAGGGAATAATCGTATAGAGAATAGCCGTTATGCGATGCATATGATGTATAGCGATAATATCGAGCTGTTCAATAATGAATTACTCAATAATATGACAGGCTTTATGGTGATGATTGCGAAGAATGTACAGATCCTTAATAATGTAGTGGCTAAAAATAATACGCTTAACAGTTTAGGGGTTTACGTATATGACGTAGAGAACGTTCGATTTGAACAAAATAAATTACGTGAAAATACGACGGCTATGGATATACAAAACACCCGAGACATAACCGTTGAACAGAACGTATTTTCGATAAACGGGACGGTTTTACAGGTAAAGCGTTCGGAGGAATTAATCGTTCAAGACAATGAATTTCATGGCAATATTTTAGCTGTTCGTACAGATCAGCAAGGTTTCAGCTTACAAAGGAATTATTATGATGATTATGAAGGAAAAGATTATAATGGGGACCAGATAGGGGATACCCAGTATATAGCGACGAATTCATTCGGTCAGTGGATGGTACGTAAGCCAGTATATCAATACTTTATGGAATCCCCCAGTGTTGTGACCTTAAATATGATGGATACAGAAGTAACGGGTAACAATGCACAAGTTATTGTAGATGAATTCCCTATCATTTTGAAAAAGCCGTTTAGTTTGGCGATAGATATTCATGTTTGGCAGTTACTTATTAGCAGTAGCCTTTTAATAGGCATGTTGATTGTAAGGAGAAGATTAAAATGAAATTATTTAATTGGATTTTGTTGACTGTAGCGGTTTTAATTTTAGCGGCATGTAGTGAAAAGACGTATGAACCGAGAGAAATCAACCCAGAGACAGATGTCTGCTACATGTGCAATATGAGTATTACACATGTGGATTATGCAGCACAGGTTGTGTTGAAAAATGGTGACCATGTGGCCTTTGATGATTTAGGTTGCTTAATGGAGTATGTATTAGAACAGGGGAAAGATAAAATTGGTGCTGGCTTTATTCGAGATACGAATTCTTCAAAATGGTTGAATATTGAAGAAGCTGTTTATGTGTATTCTAAAGAATATTGGACTCCTATGAATTATGGAGTACTTGCATTTAGTTCACATGAGGAAGCAAGCGATTATATACAGGAACAACCAGGTGAAATTGTTGCTTACGAGGAGCTCCTTACATTTAATTGGGGAGTACATGAGCACGAATGAGCATGCAAATGATTTTACTCGAATGCAAGCAACTTTTACGTAGTAGATGGATACAGATTGTAACGATTTTATTTGCAATTGTTTTTACTGCGATTTTAATGATTCAACATTTAGCCTTACCAGAAACAGAGGGCTTTACGCGTCAAACCGCTTCTTTACTTAATATTTTACTATTTTTATTACCACTGTTTATGTTAACGATTGGCAGTATGAATATAGCGAGCGATAAAGAAACGGGATGGTTGGGACTACTTCGAACATACCCTTTAACAATGGGACGGTATGTGTTGACGAAATATATAGCCCTCTGCCTGGTTTTCACAGGAGTAAACCTGTTTGTATTTGCTGTGGCGTTTTTTGTGGGAAGTTTCTTTGGTGGGCTGAAGCTACCTTTATTTGCAATCGGCATTACAGCATTGATTTTGTTTATTTTTAATGCGGTGAGTGTATTAGTAGGGACTATGGCAAAAAGTCGCTTGCATGCACTTGCAATGGGTTTAGGGGTTTGGTCAGTAGTTAGTCTATTATTTTCTTATATGGTGATGGCGATTGGTACTGTCACTTCTGAAAACTTTTTACAAAAGCTAGTCATTGCAACGATTCACCTCAATCCACTTGAATGGATTCGTTATGGGTATTTTGTATTTTCCGAGCAAACGGCTGTTTTAGGACCAGCCTTTTATGGATTGTCGAAATTTTATTCTTCTCCAGTAGGGTATCTATTCTTTATTCTCATTTCTGGTCTTTGGGTTATCATTTCATTAGTTGTAGCAACAATTATTTTGAAGATTCGAGGTAAACGAGTATGACGGTACAACTTCAGCATGTAACGAAGGCATTTAAAGGTGACCGAGGTATTTTTGATGTCAATTTTACGCTAAAGCCGGGTCATATTACGGCGCTTGTCGGTTCAAATGGTGCAGGGAAAAGTACGATTATCAACATTTTAACAAATTTATTAAAACCGGATAGTGGAGCGATTATTCGCGAATCGCAAGAAGTAAGGTTTATGCCTGATGAGATTGAATTTCCTGATACGTTAACGGCCGAGGAGATTATTCGCCTTTTAGGGAATTTAAAAAAGGTCCCAGGAAAAAGGCAAATAGAGTTATTAGAAAAAGTCGGCTTACTAGAAGCGAAAAAATTAAAGGTTGGGCAATTCTCAAAAGGAATGCGGCAACGATTAAATTTAGCACAAAGCTTAATGGGTGAAAGCCAATTTTTTATTTTAGACGAGCCCACTAATGGGTTAGATCCATTTTGGATTGCTCAGTTAAAAGCAATGCTTGGAGAAGAGCGAGACAATCAGCAAATTATCTTATTTTCTACGCATTTACTAAGTTTAGCAGAGGAAATTGCTGATCAAATTATTTTGATTCATCAAGGTCGTATTTTGGCATCAGGCGATATTAAGGACTTGTTACAAGAGGGCAACTGTCGAACACTTGAGCAATTCTGGCTACAAATAACAAAACAACAGGTAGAGCGATGAAAAAGTGGTTTACGATTATTTTCATTGTATCGGTTATCCTGTTTATAGGATGGGAACTTGTTGGAACCGTAAAAGAGTCGAAAGAACGTGAGCCGGCTCGCTTGGAAAATACGATGCAAGCCACAGATTTTAGGCTTCCAATGTTAGACGGGATAGAAAAGTCACTTCAAGAGCAACAAGGGAAAATTGTTATTTTAAACTTTTGGGCTTCTTGGTGTGAACCTTGTAGAATTGAAATGCCACATTTTCAAACATTTTATGAAGAATATAATCAGGACATTGAAATTTTAGCTGTGAACGTCACAAATAAAGACAAGCTAAAAGATGTAGAAGCGTTTGTTGATGAGCATGATTTAACATTTCCAATCTTACTAGATACATCTGGGGAGATTAGTACGATGTATGGTGCTTTTGCGCTTCCATCGACAATTATAATTGACCGAGAAGGAAACATAGCTCGTGAAATCTTAGGTCCGATGGATGAAGCTTTATTACTTGAATTTATCGAGCCGTTATTATAACCAGAGGTATAGAAATATGAAAAGGATGATTGAAAAGGTTTGGGCTAGTTAAATATGCATTGGTACGCTCAGGCCGGAAGCTGAGCGTATTTTATTTTTGCACTTGATAACTACGGTTCAATGAACACTTTCAAACGAATCATTAAAAGCATGAGGGAACTATTATTTCCGCTTAATCCAATAATTAATATGTAAAAACTTTATGCCGAACAAGGTCATGTCATGTGTTGCATGCAAGTGATTATGTTCCTCCCAAATGCAGAAGTATTCATGTAGAGGGAGCTTGAGTGTATAGCGGCCAATTGCAAGGTAGGTACCTGCATCTCCAGATGAATCACTCGTTAAGTAAAGTTTACCATCGCGGCCCGTAAGTTCTAAAATGCCATGCATACTAGAATAGGGCAGTGGCAGGGCAATATTCATATAACGTTGATTGTCATGAACATGTTGCGAGTATATCGCTTTAAAAACCGGCTTGTCGTTCATGTAACGTTGCCAAACACGTGGGTTATCACGTCCATCTAGCGTAGCATCGACTTTCGAAATATTACCACTCATAATGACAGTATCCGCTGAATAAGGCAAGTTCAGCTGTTCGATACGACGACTTATAAACTGATATACATAGGCAATCGGCTTAAACCAATTTGCCCATTTTACAGACGCCTTCAACTCGTAATCCTGTGTTGATTCATAAAAGTGACAAATGCTTGGATTAACTGAACTTTTATCGATATAAATGCTCATATCATCAACGAGTGCATGATGTGGTTCAGCTGTTGCAATTAGCTTTCCACGTATCTGACTTACCGGAAACGTAAATTGCGGTTGCTGCGTCGCAGGTATGTAGAGGCTCCATGCAATGACGATTGCTCCACCAAAGAGAATACAATTTAGCACGCCGTGGAAATCGAGCATATTCGGAATACTGACCATCCCTGAACCAGTTAAATTACTATAGGCATATAGGAATGACCAAATAATTGTAAAGCACAGCGTTAAAAATGCGAGGCGAATAAATAGCCCTGCTACAAGGGGTAGTTTGGCCTTCATTGCATAAATACACTGGCTGAAAATAGCTACAACGTATAAAATTACCGAAATGATTTCGATAATGTGAGAAAAGGTAATACCAAGTGCAACGAGTATCGGACCGACCGCAATGACTGCACAGCAAAATGCATAGAATCTTGTCATACGAAGGCGCCCAAGTAAA
This sequence comes from Solibacillus sp., assembly GCA_045617525.1. Taxonomy (GTDB): domain Bacteria; phylum Bacillota; class Bacilli; order Bacillales_A; family Planococcaceae; genus JAZLIT01. Next base: position 7,592 of record JAZLIT010000266.1, read on the forward strand.
CCAACTGTTATACAAAGTAAAAAAGCAGAGTAATGAAAATGAATCGCTGTTAACCATGTAATAATCGGACTAAAGCCAGTGTCAATTCCGACCACATGTGCGTAAAACCAAATACCACCTATTGCAATATAAATTAACCCTATATCAATCATTATTTCAGCTGTATTCACGAATCCACGACGTAAAAAGCGTTCTACACCACTCCACATGATAGCAAGTGTGCTTACTATGTAAATTGACGCAGCAACAACAGCAAAGACGTCATTATCGACAAAAAACAGCGTGGTTACTGCGAGTTGACCAGCAAAAATCATCAGTACTTGCCATTTATGAAGTGTCACAATTTGTTGTAATACAACGGGCACGTAAACAAGTTGGGCAATCGTTAAATAATAGTACATCGATGTTGGCTCGTGCGCAAAAACCAATACGAGCATACAGACCACTCCGATAATCGTTAATGGTCTAGCGAGTACTTGGCGTAAACTCTCCAGCATACATCATCATCCTTCCTATGATGTCGTTAAAGATGGACACATGAATTGTGTACACTTCACGCACATCATCATAACCTTCTATTACGATCACGCGCCCGGTGAGCATGGAAGGTAAACCAAATTCCAGACCTCCTAAAACGACGCGTTGCTGTGTCGAACGAATCATTAAATAACCATCCTGTGTCACATCAAATGTTAAGTCCGAATAAAAAATCGCGGGATCACCCAAATAGTCTTTTACTACTTTATTTCTCAAGTCGACGGTCATTGTGGCGTTGAATTTGCGTACGGCATTTGAAAAATAAAATGTTCTTTCCCAGTACACTTCAGCCTGCTGCTCGGTGTTTAATCGGGAAAGATTGGATATGGTAAATGGAATCATTTCACCGCTTTCAGGAAATAAAAACTGATTTTTCGTAAACAATTTATACATCGGTTTGAGCAAGGTAGGTCCAGAACGGATGATTTGCATTTTGCCAATGGCGAAAAACTCTTCATTTAATGGCAAACGGTAGCGCTCTTGAAGCATAGGATGTAAACGCTGGAAATCTTCGCCTAACAAACTATCGTAAATCATCGTATTATCCTCTTTTCCTTTTACATGATGAGGCTGTCGGTAGCTCAACTGTAAGTAATCGTGCGACAATGCACAGCACCCATAGTACGACGTTAAGTGTAATTACATTAAACGGATCTGTTGCGACATGCGGTGCAGCAAAGATAGCGCTTAGCGTTAAGAACGGGAATAAAATAATTTGCAACTTCCAAAGAATTCGATGTAGTTTCGGAATGAAAAACAATGCGGCAAAGACGATTTCTAGAAGCCCGACCCAGAAAATGGCACCACTAGCTTGTTGCATGGTTAGTGGCGATAGGCGAGAGAGCATCTCAAGTTCTAATGGATGTTGTCCGATTACTTTTGGTACAAGACCTTGGTACAACCAGGTGAAAGCAAATAATACTGTTATAAAATAATAGCTAAAAAAACGGCGATACTGCGTTTTCGGGGACTCTCCAGTCTTTAACCATCTAGCTAGTACGTCAAAACTCAGTGCTGTAGCCCAGCCCATAATTGGACGGAAAATCTTGTCGAACAATTTACCGAGCCTACCGAAACGTACATCATAGTCGTATTGTGTTAAAAAGGTAAGGGTGTCACCGTTCGGTATGTACTGCCAATAGCCACGACCTTCTTTAATAGGCGAAATAAGCTGTGATGTACTGAAATGCAAAGAAGATGTTTTAATTCCATTTGTCTTTTCATGCGTTCCTTTACTTTCACCTGAGCCAGCGACAATAAGGCCAGGTGCGACCTTTGTTGTGTAGGTAAAGGTTTGAGGGTCGTCTTCATGCTGTTTTTCGTTGTACGTAATACTTGTAAAACGTAAATCCCATTG
>JAZLIT010000267.1:0-1749 GCA_045617525.1 Solibacillus sp.
CATCCTCCACCATTTAAACTTTATATACACATATTATTTTCGCGGGGTGGAGCAGTGGTAGCTCGTCGGGCTCATAACCCGAAGGTCGTTGGTTCAAGTCCAGCCCCCGCAACCAAATGGTCCCGTGGTGTAGCGGTTAACATGCCTGCCTGTCACGCAGGAGATCGCCGGTTCGATCCCGGTCGGGACCGCCATTTTTTTAAAAATGAGCAATGATTAAGTAATTAATCAAAATGGGTCAGTAGCTCAGTTGGTAGAGCATTAGATTGAAGCTCTAAGTGTCGGCGGTTCGATTCCGTCCTGACCCACCATATTTCTTATAAAAGATCTTAATATGTAATACGCCGGTGTAGCTCAGTTGGTAGAGCAACTGACTTGTAATCAGTAGGTCGAGGGTTCGACTCCTTTCGCCGGCACCATTTACATGGAGGGGTAGCGAAGTGGCTAAACGCGGCGGACTGTAAATCCGCTCCTTAGGGTTCGGCGGTTCGAATCCGTCCCCCTCCACCATTTCTTTATAGGGGTATAGTTTAAAGGTAGAACTACGGTCTCCAAAACCGTCAGTGTGGGTTCGAGTCCTACTACCCCTGCCAATTTTTTAAAAATAAAATAATAACAATGGCGGTTGTGGCGAAGTGGTTAACGCACCTGATTGTGGTTCAGGCATTCGTGGGTTCGATTCCCATCAGTCGCCCCATTTATTTTTTTGTTTAAAAATATAAAATTCAATAGTAATAGTGGCGGTTGTGGCGAAGTGGTTAACGCACCTGATTGTGGTTCAGGCATTCGTGGGTTCGATTCCCATCAGTCGCCCCATTTTTATAAATTGATACTTATTGTTGGGGTATAGCCAAGCGGTAAGGCAACGGATTTTGATTCCGTCATGCCCTGGTTCGAATCCAGGTTCCCCAGCCATTTTTTCTTAAAACATTTGCGGAAGTAGTTCAGTGGTAGAACACCACCTTGCCAAGGTGGGGGTCGCGAGTTCGAACCTCGTCTTCCGCTCCAATATTTTGGCGGCATAGCCAAGTGGTAAGGCACAGGTCTGCAACACCTCTACCACCGGTTCAAATCCGGTTGCCGCCTCCATTTTTTTGAAATCGGTATATCCGGTTTTTTTTATACTCATTTTTAAATATCTTATGAATATGCCGGTATGGCGGAATTGGCAGACGCGCGCGACTCAAAATCGCGTTCCTTCGGGAGTACCAGTTCGACCCTGGTTACCGGTATCAAAAGTAATACAAAGAAAGAGCATTAGCTACTGCAGCTGATGCTCTTTCTTTGTCTGCAAAAATAGGCGTGTATTCATCTCTTTTAAAAGGTATATTATCTATGCTGCTACAGAGTATAAATAATAAATGTTCATAAAATAACTTACTTAGTAGGTTGTATTTTACCGTGTAACACATTACCATTAATATGGTAATGATAGGAGATAATAGGAGATATAAGATGACTTCAATGAAATTTATCAAGGCTAAAAACTATGAAGAGCTAAGTAAAATTGGCGCGGGTTTTTTTAAACAACAACTAAATGAAAAACCTGCATCTGTCCTAGGGTTAGCAACTGGTGGTACGCCTGAAGGATTATATAAACAATTAGTAAAAAGCTATAAGCAAGGTGAAGTTTCCTTTGAAAACGCTGTGACGTTTAATTTAGATGAATATATTGGTATTACAGAAGATAATGCTACAAGCTATCGTCACTATATGGCTGAGAACTTGTTCAAGCATATAAACATACAG
>JAZLIT010000268.1:0-28372 GCA_045617525.1 Solibacillus sp.
ACCCTCACCTAAGTGGGTCGCAATTACTGGTCCAAAATAACTTAGCGTAAATTCTACATTTGGGTATTTCAAAGCAAGCTCATCCATCCACATTTGCGCTTCTTCCTCGCAATTTGCATGGATCACCGTCGCCTGTAACGCACTATACGTAGCCGATGCTTTTGCAAGCTGTTCTTCAACTCGACGCATCGCTTTTTTACGTGTACGAATTTTTTCAAAAGGAACAATTACTTTCTCTTGGAAATGAAGGATTGGCTTTACTTGTAACAATCCACCGATTAACGCCGCAGCTGCCGACAAACGTCCGCCACGCTGTAAATGAGCAAGGTCATCCACGATAAAATACGCACTCATCGTTTTCTTTAATTCTTCTAAATGTGCCACAATAATTGCAGCCGATGCTCCTTCAGCTGCTAATTTAGCTGCTTCTTTTGCAAACATGCCCTGTACATAACAAGCTACCTCTGAGTCAAATCCAAGGACTGTAATCCCCTCAGCCATTTCACCCGCCTGTAATGCACCAGCGTACGTTCCGCTTATACCACTAGAAAGGTGAATTGTTACGATTTCATCATACTCTGCTGAAAGTTCTTCAAACTTCTCGACAAAGCGTCCGATTGGCGGTTGTGTCGTTTTCGGAAACTCACTTGCACCGCGAACCTTTTCAAAAAATTCTGCCGCAGTAATCGTTACTTCTTCGTCATATGTGCCTGTAGGTAAATTCACACTAAGCGGAACCATATGTATGTTATAGCGATTACGCTCTTCTTCTGTTAAATAAGCTGTACTATCCGTCACGATTGCCGTTTTCATATTCTCACTCACACTCCCTATCTCTATCATACATTAAATTATACTCCTTGAGAACAAAGAATATTACATTTGTCACTTGCCAAATAAATAATATTATACTAAAAAAGCTTCCTACCTCGTTAAAAGGTAGAAAGCTCTTAAAATTACTCATTTCCAATATAATAAACACTAACACTCGCAACTTTCCATCCGTCATCTTCCTTCGTGAACACAGTAACTTGACGGCCAACACTCGATAATTCAGCATCTGTTTCTTTTTCCACTAAATCTATTTTAAGCGTTGCGAAAACATTCGCTTCTTTTTCACTATACTTAATAACCGTAACATCCTCAGCCTTACGCTCCACGTTATAAGATGCAAATGCAGAAGCCACAGCCTCACGTTCTTCTTCAAAGTTCAACCCTTTTTTATCTGATAATGTTGCAATGTACTGTTCGATATCCTGCGCGTTAAACGCATCTATATATTGATTAAACGCTAATATAATTGCTTCCTTCTCTTGCTCTGGAACACCCTGCACTTCTTCTACAATCCCATTTGCCATTTCAAAGCCAATCAACCCTTCATCAACCACGGCTGCTGGATCTTTTGGCTGTTCTTCTCCATTACATGCTGCCAATGAAAAGACAGCTAAAAGTGCGATCAACCAATTCTTCATCATCTTCATAACCTCCCAAAAAGGTATTGTAGCATAAATCGAATATTTCCGACTACACCTTACACATTTCGCAAATCTATTTACACTCATAAGACGCGCCTGTCCCAAAAATGGTTTCGCAATCATTTTTTGCGCAAAAAAAGACAGCAAGGATTTCTCCCCACCGTCTTCATAACCCAAAAATTAACGCACTTCTACCCAACCATTTTTAATCGCTGTTACAACTGCTTGCGTACGGTCATTTACAGACATCTTTTGCAGAATACTAGAAACGTGATTTTTAACCGTTTTTTCAGAGATGTATAACGTTTCACCGATTACACGGTTAGATTGTCCATCCGTTAATAATTGCAGAACTTCACACTCACGCTTTGTAAGCAAGTGGAATGGTCGACGAATTTCAGTTTGATGGAAATTCCCTTTATTTTCATGCTCAGAAAGGCGACGGAATTCCGACACTAAATTTTTCGTGACTTTTGGATGTAAATAAGAACCGCCGTTTGCAACAACTTTAATTGCGTCAACAATTCCATCAGCATCCATTTCTTTTAGCATATAGCCAAGCGCTCCTGATTTCAGCGCGTGCGTTACATAAGATTCATCATCATGAATTGAAAGCATCATAACTTTCGCATCTGGATAAGCAGCCAATAAATCAGCCGTTGCCTCCACACCATTTTTACCCGGCATATTAATATCCATTAGAACGACGTCTGGTTGATTGTTGTGGTAAAGATTTACGATATCTGTACCGTCATCACCTTCTGCAACTACCTCAAACGTATTTTCAAAATCTAAAATACGCTTTACGCCTTCTCGGAATAATTGATGGTCATCTACAATAATAATTTTCGTCATATTTAAGCCCCCTACAAATTCTAATATTATTTATCTACTTCTCAGGAAATGGGAGTTTGAACAAAACGACTGTTCCCCTCCCTATTACACTTTGTATATCCATACTAGCATCTAATAACTCAGCTCTCTCAGCCATGCCAATCAAACCAAATGAATGCGGGCTAACATCCTCTTGCACAAATCCTACACCATCATCTTTCACGACAATATTAATAGTATTGCACAACCATTCGAGCTTCACTGAAATCACACTCGAATTCCCATGCTTCAACGCATTATTTATACACTCTTGTATAAGTCTAAATATAGCGACCTCATAATTCGAAGGAAGTGCTCTTTCCACACCACATGAATTAAAATTAATTTCAACACCTTTATTATATTCCATCGTTGTTGAAATGTATTTTTTCAATGTTGGAACGATTCCCAAATCATCAAGTGCCATCGGGCGTAAATCATAAATAATCCTACGCACTTCAGATAAAGCATTACGAACTGTTAGCTTTAAATCAGCTAATTCGGCAAAAGCCTCTTCAATTCCTTTTTCTCGATAAATGCGTTCAATTAAACCCGTTCTCATAAGAACATTCGCCATCATTTGCGCCGGCCCATCATGTATTTCCCTTGATAGGCGTTTACGTTCTTCTTCCTGAGCGGTAATAATTTTTATTCCAAAATCTTGCTTAATTTTTGCTTTTTCTAGCGCTAAGCCTACATTTTTCAAATCAGAATTAAAATAACTAATTACAACGTTCACTTGACTTACGATATGATCTGCTCGTTCAATTGTATCATATAATGCTTTCAAACGGCGTTCCAGATCATCACGTTTATCTCTCAAACGCTTTTCCTCAGCTTTATTTAAGGAATGTTTAATTTGCAATGAATTTGCTGTTTCGTAAGCATCCTTTACTTGCTGTTCTGTATAACTATCGAAAGCTTTACTTACAACGACCAGGCGTTGCTTAGCAAGCTGCGTTCTCTTCTCTAAATGATCACCTTCGTCAATAACTAATCCTAATTCACGTCGGATCACTACTAGCTCATTCTTCATATCCTCAAAACTTTTACGGCTTTGTTCGCTAATAATAAAAATGTCATCTTTAGAATTTGTGATTGTTTCAAGCATGCGATTGAAAATGACGTCTAAAGAACCTAAATCCAATTTTTCATTTGAAAACATACATTTTACTCCAATCATTCCGTGTACTATTGTGCTAAAATAAATCAATAAATAGTGAATCAATTATTTTCATATCCTACTTATATTATAGCATTTTTTAAAAAATTTTCCCAATTCATATTGATTGATTTATTGGTAAAAAAAGGGGTTTAATCAGTGAGAAAGAACTATATTACAGTAAAAGGTTTCGGCGAATCCGAAATCACCCTTTCAAAATCGCGGTTTCTAACATATGTAAACCGTGCCGAAACAGAAGAAGAAGCACTACTTTTTATTGATAAAATAAAAAAAATGCATCCTAACGCTACACATAACTGCTCTTGTTATTTAATAGGTGAAAATGATAACATCCAAAAAGCTAATGATGACGGGGAACCTAGCGGCACAGCAGGCGTCCCAATGTTAGAGGTATTAAAAAAACAAGGTTTAAAAGACACCGTTGTCGTTGTTACAAGATACTTTGGCGGAATTAAACTAGGTGGAGGCGGCTTAATCCGAGCATATGGCAAGGCTACGACTGAAGGAATTGATGCTGCCCAAGTCGTCCTGCGCAAGCTTCACCATTTAATGAAGATAAGTATTGATTACAATTGGCTTGGAAAAGTGGAAAACGAAGTCCGCGGATCACAATATGTACTTCGCGACATACAATACACTGAAAATGTCGATGTTTTTGTTTACGTTTTAAATGATGAAATCCCGATATTCACCAATTGGATGACCGAACTCACAAACGGCCAAGCAAAAATTCAATCGATCGAGCAGCTTTTCATTGAATTTATTGCCGAATAAATGTTTATTATATTCCCCAATCAACATTGTAGTAGTATAATAAGAAAGTTAACGATTATAGCAACTTCCGAATTTAGAGGAGAATCATACTATGAAAAGACAAGTAAAGAAAGAATCTTCAAGGCTACGTTATGCATTGAAGGTATTATTAATTTTTGCGACCTCATTATTAATTTGCGTAACCACATATGGAATCTACCTGACAAAAAAAGCCGAAACAGCAGCAAACTCTGCCTTTGAAGAAATTGAAAATCGCGAAACATCCTCAAAAAGGACTGCTAAAGTAGAACCTGTTGAGGATAATGTATCCATCCTTTTCATCGGAATTGATGATAGTGCTGAACGTGGCCAAGGTGCAGATAATGCCAGATCAGATGCTTTAATATTAGCAACGCTAAATCAAAAGACAAAAACCGTTAAAACATTAAGTATTCCTCGTGATTCATATGTTTACGTCCCTTCTATTGATAGAAGAGATAAAATTACACATGCACACGCTCGTGGCGGAACAATTGCAACAATTGATACAGTTGAGAATCTACTAGATGTGCCAGTAGATTATTATGTACGTATGAACTTTGATGCATTCATCGATATCGTCGATGCATTAGATGGCATAGAAGTAGAAGTCCCTTATTCACTTGTTGAATTAGATGAAAATGATAATCGCGTAGTAAATTTAAAAGCTGGCCTCCAAAATTTAAGTGGGTCAGAAGCATTGGCCTTAGCACGTACACGTAAATTAGACAATGATATTGAACGTGGGAAACGTCAGCAAGAAATTTTAAAGGCAATTGCCAGTCAAGCAGCAAAACCTTCATCTATTCTAAAATATGACGGAGTAATCGAAGCACTAGGTGATAACACAAAAACAAATATGACCTTCAGTGAAATGAAATCATTCCTATCCTATTTATCAGCTGGTATGCCAAGAATCGATGGCCTTACAATTAGCGGCGAAGACGACTGGTCTACAGGCATCTATTACTACCAATTAGATAAGACATCACTAGAAGATACAAAAACAGTTCTTAAAAATCACTTAGACATTACAACCCAAACAAACATGTCCGAGAACTTAAATAACTTTTCAGCAGAAGAAGAATCGGAAAAATCCATCCAAGATTACTCATCACGCTAAAAAAGAGGCAAACTCAAACAAAAGTTGAGTTTGCCTTTTTTGATTCCTAAAATCGAGGCTAAGCTAGTACATCGATACTCAAATAAGGTACCTATGCTCGTTAATCCAGCTACGCTAAGCCCGGGGGCAAGCGACAGCGTAATGGATTTATTTAGAGTTTCATGATTTTTAGGTAAAACCGAAGCGAAAAATAATATTCTTTTGCACTTTGGCGGATTCGGACACAAATTTGGCGGATTCCCCCGGATTGCCCCGAATTGCCCCAAAACTTTGGCCAATGAATGGCTTTATTCAGTAGAACAAAAAAAAGGCAATACCTGTTCAATTTGAACAGATATTGCCCCTTTTTAATTTGAAAACTATAAAAAACGTAAGTTCAACATACCCGCCAGCTAGCTGGCAGTGTTTTAACATTACATATTTACTTGATTTCTTCTTCTTCTTTTTTATTACCACGGATTAAATTCAACAACGGCTTGTAGTTTTGACCGGCTAGACCGATTATTTCCACAAACAACTCAATCGCTACAAGTAAAACCGTAATTAATAATATCGCACCCCATACTTTCGCCATCGAGAAAATAATCGCCGCGATAGCAAACATTGCTGCAATCGCATAAATAATTAATACCGTTTGGCGATGAGAAAAGCCGAAATCAATAAGACGGTGATGTAAGTGTGATTTATCCGGATCAGACCATTTTTTCTTCATACGTAAACGTCGTACAATCGCAAAAAACGTATCCGAAATCGGAACACCTAACATAATTACCGGAATAATAAACGAAATAACCGTTAAATTTTTAAATCCTAATAATGCTAATACCGATATCATGAAGCCCAGGAACAACGCACCTGTATCCCCCATGAAAATTTTTGCAGGGTGGAAATTGAACACTAGGAAACCTAATGTCGCAGCCGCTAAAATCGCAGCAATTGCAATAACAATTCCATCACCTAAAATCATTGCCATGATTGCAATGGCAGCAAGTGCGATTGTTGAAACTCCCGCAGCTAAACCATCCAATCCGTCAATTAAATTAACTGCATTTGTAACTCCTATAATCCAAATAATTGTAAGTGGAATGCCCAACCATCCAAATGACAAAACACCTTCAAATGGAAGATTGATAAAAGTAATTTGAATACCACCGGCGAATACGACGATACACGCAGCCACTAATTGCCCAAGCATTTTAGCCTTCGCCGAAATTTCCCGCATATCATCAATAACACCTGTAATAACAATAATTGTTGCTGCTATTAAAATCGCATACGCGTATTCACTTTCAAATCCAGTTATAATTTTCAAAAAGAAAAAACCAATAATAAATGCTACATAAATTGCTAATCCACCTAAACGCGGCATAATGCGCGCATGAACTTTTCGATAGTTCGGCGCATCAACTGCACCAATTCGAAACGCTAATCGCTTCACAAGTGGAGTTAGTATGATAGAAGCAATAAATGCTACAACCAAAGACACGTAAATCATGTCTGCCCTCCTTTAAACATATTCCTATCCAATCCCAACAAGTATAACATGAAACCTATCTTTATAGATATCAAATATTGCATCATTCTATCTATTAACATTAGCTACTTTACCATATTCCACTTATTATTTCCTAGGTTTTCTAGTCATTCTCCCGAAAATTTGATAGAATAATTAGGTGTGTAAAACTTGGTCGCACATCCATTTAAAGGAGCGTAAAAAAATGTTCTCTATTTTCAAACGAAACAACGAGCAAACAAGTCCACGTGAGCTAAAAAAATATTATAAAATTGTAGATCAAATCAATAAAATTGAGCCTACCTACACAGCCATGTCTGATGAAGAACTTCAAGAAATGACAGTAATATTTAAAGAGCGTTTAACTGCTGGGGAAAGTATTGAAACCCTAATCCCTGAAGCATTTGCTGTCGTACGCGAAGCATCAAAGCGTGTATTAAATATGCGCCATTTCGATGTGCAATTAATTGGCGGTCTTGTATTAGCAGAAGGCAATATTGCAGAAATGCCTACAGGTGAAGGGAAAACATTAGTGGCCTCTCTCCCATCTTACGTACGCGCATTAGAAGGAAAAGGTGTTCACGTTATCACGGTAAATGATTACTTAGCAAAACGTGACTTCGATCAAATCGGCCAAATCCACCGATTCCTTGGTTTAACAGTTGGTCTTAACGTGCCAATGATGCAGCCAGATGAGAAAAAAATTGCCTATGCAGCTGATATTACATACGGTGTCGGAACAGAATTTGGTTTCGATTATTTGCGTGATAATATGGCTTTTTCACTAGCTGATAAAGTTCAACGTCCCTACCACTTTGCTATTATTGACGAAGTTGACTCGATTTTAATCGACGAAGCAAAAACGCCATTAATTATCGCAGGTAAAATGGGAGCAAACGAAGAGCTACATCGCATTTCAGCAATGCTAGCTAAACGCTTCAAAGCTGACGAGGACTATGAATATGATGACGAAACGAAAGCAACAGCCCTAACAGATCAAGGAATTGAAAAAGTAGAAGCTGCTTTTAACATTGAAAATTTATACGACCTTGAACACCAAACGCTTTATCACTATGTAATTCAAGCCGTGCGTGCACATGTTATGTTCAAACGCGACGTTGATTACATCGTACGCGAAGACAAGATTGAACTTGTTGATATGTTCACAGGACGTATTATGGAAGGTCGTTCATTATCTGACGGTCTTCACCAAGCAATCGAAGCAAAAGAAGAAGTTACAATTACAGAAGAAAATAAAGCACAAGCACAAATTACCATCCAAAACTATTTCCGTATGTATCCGAAACTTTCAGGAATGACAGGTACTGCCAAAACACAGGCACAGGAAATTTTGCAAGTGTACGGTATGGACGTAATTCAAACCCCCACAAATCGTAAACGTTTGCGTAAAGACAACGACGATATCGTATTCTTAACGCCAGAAGCGAAGTATGAATATGTGGCACAAGAAGTATTACGCCGCCATGAAAATGGTCAACCAGTACTTGTCGGCACAACGTCAATTTTGCAATCTGAAGAAGTGGCAAGCTATTTAAAGAAATATAACTTATCATTCCAACTTCTTAACGCGAAAACAGTTGAGCAAGAGGTTGAATTAATTTCTGAAGCTGGTCAAAAAGGCCGCATTACTGTTGCAACAAACATGGCTGGACGAGGCACGGACATCGTTTTAGGTGAAGGCGTTGACGAGCTCGGTGGATTATTTGTGATCGGTACTGAGAAACATGAAAGCCGTCGCGTCGATAATCAGCTTCGCGGTCGTTCTGGACGTCAAGGAGACCCTGGTGAAAGTCAGTTCATCCTTTCAATTGAAGACGACATGTTCACGCGTTTTGCGAAGGACGATGTTGAGAAATTCAAAAAGAAAATGACGGCAAATGAAATTCAAATTATCCAAAATCCAGAAGTAAAAGAGCTAATTGAACGCACGCAACGTATCGTTGAAGGCTCTCATTACTCAATGCGCGAATACAATCTAAAACTTGACGATGTAATTAACGATCAACGCCGCGTGGTCTACTCACTCCGCGATAGCGTTTTAAAAGGTGAAGACTTAATCGGCAAGCTAAAAACAATGCTTGATGAAACAATCGACTTCGCTGTGCATGACAATGCATCGACAGATATTCCAACAAGCGAATGGAATTATGAAAAAATGGAGAAAACCGTGAATTCTCTATTCCTATCACCTGTTACTGTAAGCCGCGATGAAGAGCGTCCGAAAAACATTTTAAAAGCAATGCAGCCATCTATCGATGAATTAAAGCAGATGATCGAAACATACGAGCAAGACGAACGAATCATGGAAGTTATTCCACAAGCGATGTTATCATTCATCAATGAAATGTGGGTAAAACACCTTGAACATATGACGCATTTAAAAGAAGGAATCGGCCTTCGTCATTACCAACAAGAAGATCCAATGCGTATTTATCAACGTGAAGGCCTAGAATTATTCGGAAATAACTATCAAGAACTTCGTCGTAAAATCGTCAAAGAACTTGTAGTATTCCTGAAAAAGCTAGCGCAATCTGAGGAGGAAACAATATAATGGGTTTATTTTCATATTTTAAAAAGACAGATAAAGTTGGAAAAGATAGTGCGATCGCTTCAAATGAATTAGTGGAAGGTGCAAAGTCAGCCTCTTCTAATCAAGTAATCACAAAGCTTTCATATCACCCAGAGTGGAATGTACCTCAAGAGCAGCAATATATTTTCAACTTCTTAGCAAATGAATTGCAACCTTTACTACCAAATCAATTATCATTATCTGCGATTAATATCGAAGACGATGCGCGTACGGGTGCATGGAACGTTAAAGCATTTTTCCGTTCTTCATTAGCACAAGCAATTGAATTAGGAGAAATCGAACTTTTCATCTTAAATGCAGAAGGCGAACGTATCGCTGGTAAAACATTTGATTTCAAGGAATTAGGGACAATTCCTAGCGAAAGCGCACGTCCATGGGTATTTGTATTTGATAAAGCATCAATCGAAGCAAATGAAGTACCTGCTGAGGGCTGGCAAATTGCGTTCAACCTTATTTCATTACGTGGTCACCAACTAGACCTTGATGAAACATGGAAACAACAATTACCAGTAGAGCAGCAAAAAGCTTTAGCTGATATCGTGAAAGAATTACCGAAACTTGGGAAAACAGAAGTTAACTTCACCGGTTTACAAGCACAGCTCCAAGATAACGGGAACTTAGCTGTATCTATTTTCATCCGTAACGGAAATGAAAAAGCGATAAACCTTGAACAGCTTCCACTTGAAATTATCGATGCAAACGGTAAAAAAGTGGCTACAGGATCATTCAAAACTGATCCAATTTTAACAGTACAACCAAATTCAACAAAACCGTGGACATTCATCTTCCCAGCAGACCTAGTTGACGCTGCAGATGCTGACTTCTCTCGTTGGTCAGCACGAGTAACACAAAATTAATAACTAATCTTAAAAAGCCTGCAGCGTACTAAAGCGAGGGCACTGAATAAGTCCATTTAGGCACACATAAGCGAGGACAGGAACGAAAAATCGTTCCTGTCCTCGCTTTCTCGATAAAAGCAGTTGATTCCGGTTCCGGCGGACGCTTTTCGCGGGCACGGCTCCAGCCTTCTCCCTCGCTTCGCTCAAGTCCAGGTGCTTCCACTCGTGAGTTCCCGCAATGTCACCAACTTTTCGAAATAGAACATCAAAAAAAGCTGTTCAAAAAGTTAAAGAAATTAACTTTTTGAACAGCTCTTTTAAATTTTGATGGTTGTTGATTAAGTATTATTTAGCTGCTACTTCCGTCACTACGCTTGCTACTCGTTTAGCACCAACGTAACGATCACCCCAATAGTATGGATCATTTACATTCGAAACCATTACACCTTTTGAAGTTGAAGAATGAATGAACTTACCATTACCGATATAAATTCCTACATGTCCAACTTTTGCAGAAGTTGTTTTGAAGAATAATAAATCGCCAACCTGTATGTTCGCCTTCTCTATAGCAGATCCTTCATCGTACATACTACCTGTTGAACGAGTTAATGAAACGCCTAATTGCTTATATACAAATTGTACATAGCCCGAGCAATCAAATCCCGCTTCAGTTGTACCGCCAGATTTATAACGTACACCTTTATATTTTGAGGCAATCTCAGTTAAACTACTTGCCGATACAGATGTTGAAGCCTCTGCCTTTTGCTCGTCGAATCCTGGAGCGAAAACGATTATTAACGCTGCAATTGTGCTTATTACTAAAGTTGTGACTTTTTTAATTATCATAATATCCCCCAACATTCCCATGTAATTTTCTGAAAACTTAACTGTTCTAAGATTAACATGGGTTTCCTAGTAGTGACATTACAGTTCTGTAACAATAGAGTAACATATTTCCTTTTTTCATCTATAATTGTCAGACAATTCATAAACCCTTTCATATCAAGGCTTCTCAAAGAAAAAACCTTAATTTTCTATGGCAAAAAAAGTATTTTCTGTAACATTTGTAATATAGAATTACTATAAAAGGTATTAAATGTAAATATAAAAGCAGTAGAACCACTATTTACCGTGGCACGCTGCTTAACTATTCTCACTACTATTTCTTATTTAATAGAATTATAACGTTTAAATGTCACATAGCTCAGACTCAAGTTGACGCTTAATTTGACGGTCCATTACTGAAAGCTCATTATTGAGAATCAGGATTGAGCTGGATATGTGAGTGTAGCTACTCCTGGTACGGTTAGTTTTGGCTCCACAAAATCAAATCACTACTTAAGTTATTGAATCCTTTCAATTGTAAAACTTGTATTACATACAGTTCTTGCTATTCTATATGTAGTCTTACTTTGTGTGTTATCCACTTTGACGACCTTCGATGCTAATAATATAGCAAATATATTCACTTACTCCTTCTATACATCAAAAAATTATTGTGAAAAATTCGTCGATTTATGCGTTTAACGTTCATATTTTCTTATGTTCGTAAAAATGGTGGATTGCGTCAAGCATTGTGTTAGACTTACATTTGTAGAATTATTAGAAATTTTAGTCTATTTACAAATAAAGGAGTTTTTTTATATGTTTAAAAGAAATGGTTTTTTTCGAGAAAACCTTGCAGTCGGGTTCTTATTATTTGCACTCTTTTTAGGAGCAGGTAATATTATTTTTCCACCAGAGCTTGGACAACAAGCGGGCGATCAGATTCTCATTTCAATTATTGGCTTTTTAATTACAGGTGTCGGACTTCCTTTAGTGGCAATAATTGCAGTAGCTAAAAACGGTGGCGATCTACAAGTTTTAGCGAACCGCGTTAGCCCTAAATTCAGCATAATTTTCACATCAATTGTTTACCTAACAATCGGGCCACTTTTCGCCCTTCCACGTACGGGTGCAGTTTCCTATCAAATTGGCGTTGCTCCACATTTGAGCAATTCAATGGTAGATAGTTGGATTCCACTTTTCATTACATCAGCGCTATTTTTTGCAGTTACACTTTATTTGGCATTTAATCCAACAAAGCTTGTAGACCGTATCGGAAAAATATTAACACCAACGCTTTTAATCATTATTAGCTTACTTGCGATCAAAGCTTTCATAACACCTATGGGAGACATCGGGGCATCACAAGGAAAGTATATTGATAATGCATTTGGTGAAAGCTTCGTGCAAGGTTATTTAACGATGGACGTTCTAGGTGCTTTAGTGTTTGGGATTGTAATCGTACAAGCACTTAAAGACCGTGGGATTACTAATCGCGTACAACAAGTTAAAATTTCAATTTTTGCAGGAATTGTTGCAGCATTTGGTTTAGCCTTTGTGTATATTTCGCTGGCTTATATCGGTGTTACAAGCACGAGCGCAGTTGGCTTTTTAAAAGATGGTGGTCAAATTTTAGCTAGCGCTTCTGAAGTACTTTACGGTTCAGCTGGTAGCATCATTTTATCAGCAACAATTATCTTAGCTTGTATCACGACAGCAGTCGGCTTACTCTCTGCGAATGCCGCATTTTTCTCACGTGTGTTTCCTAAATTTTCTTACCAAACCTATTTAATTACCTTCACCTTATTTAGCTTTGGCGTAGCAAACTTCGGGTTAGAGAGTTTAATTTCATTATCATTACCTGTTTTATTAATCATCTATCCACTCGCGATTGTTCTTATGGTCCTTTCACTATTTGGAAACTTGTTCAAGCATTCGAGCTATGTATATAGACTTGCATTACTTGCAACAGCTTTCATCAGTATTTACGATGGAATTAAACAAGCAGGATTTACAATCACTTGGTACGAAGAGCTACTTTCATTCCTACCATTATATACACAAGGAATAGGCTGGCTTGTTCCTGCTTTAGCTGGAGCAGTTATCGGCTATATCGTTCAACCTAGTAAAAAATAAAAAGAAATGCCATTCAGTCCCTAATCAGCTGAATGGCATTTTTATATATTTTTGGAATTTTTATTTGATATAGCAAGTATATTCCGATATATAATAAAGGGAAGAACATTGGAGGTAACTGCATGAAAAAAATTATTTCAATCCTATTAACCGCATTAATCATTTTCATCACATTTTCAATTCCACAAGAAGTACAGGCGGCGACTGCACTTGAGCAAGCACGTACATTAGTGGAAGAGGTATACGTAGGCGAAATTAATGGCAATATTAATGACGCAACTACAATTAGCGAGCTTATGAATATGCTTGATTCTTACTCTACTCATTACACATACGATGAGTTCATTAAAATGACAAACACCATCGAACAACTGAGTGTTGGAATTGGCGTTGTAATCGAACAGGTTGAAGAAGGCATTCTAATTGTCCAAGTTGTCGAAAACGGTAGTGCCTTTGAAGCGAACATTAAAGCCGGCTCTGTCATCACACATGTAAATGGGACACCGATTAAAGGCCTTACAACAGATGCGGCCTCAAACCTAATTTTAGGTGAAGCAGACACTAAAGTTACGATTAGCCTCCTTTTAGAAAATGGGCAAAGCATCACAAAAACACTAACAAGAAAATCATTTTCAGTACCCATCATTACAAGCAAATACTTATTCGGAAATATTGGCTATATTCATGTAAGCTCATTTTCAGAAAATGCGGCCTATGAAATGAAGGCAGCAGCTGAAAATTTACAGAAGCAAGGCGCTAAATCCTTTATCGTAGACCTTCAAAACAATACTGGTGGTTATGTATCAACCGCCCAACAAATGATTAGTTTATTTCCAAATACCGTTAATGCCTATACTGAAATCACTAATTCTAAAACAGGATTAGTGAAGCCAAGTAATTTGAATTATAAGCTACCTGGGACATCACGACTTCTAATCAATCGCTATAGTGCAAGTGCCTCTGAAATGGTCGCAGCTTCACTACTAGATCAAAAGGCAGCGATTCTTTACGGCGAAACTTCTTATGGAAAAGGTGTAATGCAAAGCTTTTATGAGCTCATGGATGATTCTATTCTAAAAATTACAATGGCCGAGTTCACTGGTCCAAACAACACAAAAATCAACGAAGTCGGCATTAAGCCAACAATTGCTACTAAAGAGGATCCAATTTCCCAAGCACACCTTGACGCAATTATTGAGCAATACCCTTCCTATAAAAAGCTCAATGAATTCACAAATGTCGCAACAACTAAAACATTCGATGTGACATTTAGCCACTCAATTGATGCCGAACTATTTAAGGATTCGATTCAGCTAGTCCAACTTGGCGGTACAGCGGTTTCAACGTCAACAAGTATCAACGGGGCAGTTTTAACAGTGACACCTTCTGAGCCACTTGTGAAGGGCTCACACTACGCGTTATTTATTCATCCGGATAATTTAGTGTCTACTAGCAAAAAAAAGCTACGCACAGGCTATTACATGCCCGTCTCAGTAATTAAATAAGACAACAATAAAAAGAGGCTGTATCAAAAGTTCCTATGTGGACTTCTGATACAGCCTTAAAAGTTGTTATTTATACGCTAATTCACGTGATTCACTAAAGTAAATCGCTAAAATATCATTAGCTAGTTTTTCTGGTGAGCGCTCTTCCGTCAACAAATAGTTCAAAGTTAAACGTTCTACAGACCCTAATAAGCTATGCGCTAAAAGATCTAATTCAACCCCATTATTTATGGTAATCTCTTCGCCTTTACTCTCCAAAAACTGTATAAGCTCCGTAATAATTCGATTTTTCAGATTCGTTACTTCAGAAGTTCCGCAAAAACCGATTTTTGTAAGATTTGGGTTCTCATTAAAGTAGATAAACATATTCTTCAAACATTCAAAAATATAGTTACGTGTATCTGTATTTTCGATTTTTGCTTTTTCAAGTGTACCTGTTAATCGCTCAACTAGATTCTTTTCGAACTCCTCATTTAAATCATTAAATAATTTATCTTTACTATGGAAATATAAGTAAAAAGTTGGTTGCGTTAAGTTTGCTGCATTAACAATGTCACTAATTTTTGTCTCGTGATAACCATGCATTGAAAATAACTCAATAGCCTTCTCCAATAATAGTTGCTTACTACGTTCACCATTTGAATTTACTTTTCTTCCTCTTGCCATAATTCTCCACCTTTATCTCTCTTTATAGATGTATTTGAATTACCAAATATTTCACATTTATTATATATTATTTATTTTCTAAAATAAAGGTTTCTGCCCAAATTATAACAATTCTACGCTATACTCATAGATATTCTTTACTATTTATAGACAATATTAATAACGACACAATGCAAACCTTTATACTTAAATAAATTCCATAAATATGTTATTGATGGATAATTTACTTAAATTCTCTTAAATAGGCACAAAAAAGACGCACCTTTAATTCCAGTGCGTCTCATAATTTCTAAGCATTAATTATATGAATAATACGAATCAATTCCGTTAAAAATGGATTGTGCAAAAATTTGTAGATACGTATCGTCCGTTAATTTGGCTAAATCCTTTTCATTTGAAAGGAAGCCTAGTTCTAATAAAATTGCAGGCATTTCTAGTGTACGAATTACAGCTAGATTGCCCAATTTAATACCGCGATCAACCATATTTGCATTATTGACGATTTCATTGTTAATGGCACGTGCTAGCTTCATCTCGTCTTTCGCATTCGTCGAGCTGACATTATTATAAAACGTCTCTGTTCCAAGTGGACTTACACTTACCACGGAATTTGCATGAATACTTATGAATACTTCCCCATAGTTATCTGACGCAACTTTCGGACGATCAGCCAGTTCAATAAACGTGTCATTCGATCTTGTTAAAATGACTTTTGCACCAGCTTCTTCTAATAACGCTTTAACACGCTTCGTTACATCTAATACGATATTTTTCTCATATACTTTCCCTTTTACAGCACCAGCATCCTTACCACCATGGCCAGGATCTAATACAATCACGCGATTCGCAACAGCGCTACCGCTTGTGTTCATTAAATGTAAATAGGTTTTATGTACATAACCAGTTATGTTCCCTTTTTTAATATTCGCCCACCAGCCTGTAATCGAGATAACCTCAACTACATCACCAGTTGTTAATTTACCTAGTGCAGCAGAGCTTGCTGAGGCACTTTGGCGGATATTTAAGCTATCGGCCGTAACTCGCCCAATAGTTGTTGAATTCGGCTGAGTAACTGGAATTTGAATTGGAGTTTCATCCGGTTCAACAGCTACTTCAATGGCACTTGTTAAAATATAGCCTGGCACACCATTGAAGTCTGTGATCGACCAAATGCCTGATGTCCCATAAACGTCTATCTGTTGCCCCGCTTTAATGGTTGTAATTAGCTTTGTTGATTCCTGTGGCCCCCGATATAGCGCTGCATCACTTGCAACCGTTTCTACCTTAGACGATTTTAAATCAAAGACTAATCCATTCGTATCTAAAAATTCCACATAGTCAGCAGAAATATAAGCAGCGATCCCATTATAAGACACCTTTACCCAACTACCGCTAATCCCATATGTAGATAATTTCGTTCCTGTATGTACTTTACCTAAAATTTCACTAGACATGTTATCCTTCGCACGGACGTTTAAATTATCTTCCGTTACTTTGACTTGTGCAATCGCATCCGAATCTAGTAAATTTATAGCACCCTTAGCTGGCAATGCTAGTTGAAATTTATCATTATTTGCACGCGCCACAAATGTAGCGAAACTATCACGCTGTACCGGGTTTGCTAAACCGAACTTATTGTTCCCGATTCCGTTTGTAATTCCTGCATAATAAATAGCGGCTACATATTTATAATACGGACTATTAACACTCACATCCGTATATGGAATTGTTAAATTTTTCGTCGATTCAACATCCAATTTAAATGCTATCGCTAAAACTTTACTCATTTCATCCCGTTTAATAGAAACATCCGGACTAAATTTCCCAGCAGATGTTGCTGACATATAGCCAAGTTCTACCGCACGCTCGATATAGCCCATCATTACTGCGTTATTTACATCAGTAAATGATGATTTTGAAATAGATTTCGCAGAATTCCCCGTTGCAACAACAACCATTTTCGCCACTTCAGCACGACTTACTGAGTTAAATGGCTTAAATAGTGATTTACCATTTTCATAATAACCATTGATAACACCTGAATCTACTAAGTAGTAAATTTCTTTATACAGTGGATGTGAAGTAGAAACATCCTTGAATGTTACATTTGCTGAAACATTTTGTATATTAAAAAGAGATAGGATGATCAGTAGTGTTGCAAGCAAGGTTTTTTTAATACCCATGTTATTTCCCCCTTCAATTGTCAATCTTTATTCTACTAAATTTAAACCACTTAATCTATTAGCTTATATTACTATTTTGTCTATTTTAGCAAAAAAATACAGAAAAAAAGCATGTAAAATCACAGAAATTTTACATGCTTTCCCAATTTACTTGTTGTTTTTTGCACGCTCAATGAATGTTGTAAGTTGTGTCTGTGTTACATAATCCTTCGCGCCATATTCATTATTCCCTATACCAAGTGTAACTTTATTCGCTGACAGGGCTTTTATATACGCATTTGCCCAATGATTTACGGATACATCTCTAAATTGAATACCTTGTCCATTATCCTTTAAACCATAGGCAACCGTTAAAATTTTCGCCATCTCTTCACGCGTTAACGCTGAATTGGGATTAAATTTCCCGTTGTCATCGCCTGTGAAAATTCCTTTTTTGTGTAAGGCTGTTACTGCACCTGCATATTTAGATGATGCAGATACATCACTAAATGGTGAATTAGTAGATGATGTATTTAAACCTAAAGTTTTCGCTAAAGTAAGTGCTACTTCTCCGCGACTTGCATAATCAGAGAAATCAACCGCTGAAGATGATGCTACTCGGCGTGCTCCGTTATACTTATTTACCCAGTAGGAATCGTTTAATGAGGCCATTGTTACACCTGTTGATGAACCAGCATGCACGAATTTATTGTTCCCCATATAGATGCCGACGTGTGAAGCGGATTTACCTGTTGTGTTAAAGAACACTAGGTCGCCTACTTGTAGATTACTTTTTGAAACGGCCGTACCTTGCGTATATTGTGATGCCGCCGTACGATTTAGACTGATTCCTAACTTTTTGAAGACGAATTGTGTGTAGCCTGAGCAATCAAAGCCACCTGTAGTTGTGCCTCCATATACATATGGAACGCCGATATATTTATTTGCTGTTGCTGTAATTTGTGATTGTGATGCTGCTTCTATAGATTGTGCTCCAATTCCTGAAACAATCATAAAACTAGCAAAAATCGGTAATAATATTTTTTTCATAAAAATAATTAAATCTCCTTTTTCGCTATGTATTACTTACTGATATAAGACTAACACATAATATACACTCGTTATCTTTCACTTGTGTAACAGTTTAGCGAAATGGAGAAGAAACAATATTGCTATACTAGAATAGAAATTTAGTTCTTAAAGTAGTATTTTTTTGATATTTGAAATTAGGCCGTAATATACCTGTAATATAACCACACGTAATTTTCCATTTATACCAGTTGCAATTGGAATTATAGTGGTAATTAGTAGAGGTATTTTTATGGCGCGGGGATTGAATCTCTTACTCGTGGTTCGAGGAATATTACATGGTGATTCTATTTTTACGGAGGAAAACAAAAAACCTCCCCCTTTCATTATTCGAAAGGAAGAGGTTTGCTTTTCTTCTATTATAATTAGAGACCCAATGTACGCTCATACTGTTCTAATAAGCGTAGGTTTGAGACAAGTGGTCGTTGAACTTCTGTTAGCTTATCGTACGCTTTACGGGCTGCAAGGACCTTCGATTCGAATGTGCGTACACTCTCATCAATTGACCCAATTGATTTAATTACGGATTGTACCGCTTTTATATCCTTCTCCGCATTTGTAAGGATCGTATAATTCGTCACCTGCTTTTTAAGGGCAGACGGTAGTTTCTTATATTCTTCTTGAAGATTCGCTACATCGTCAAAGTACGTAGTCGATAAGCTTGAAAGCTCCCCGATTTTCTGCGTAATTTGATCAAGTGCAGTTACATTAAGAAGAGCTTCTTCTAGCGTATTATAGTTCGTCACCTTTTGCTTTTCTTCTGGCGACAAACGATTATAAGCAATTTCAGCGGCTTTCGTGTTCCCAATGTAATATTTTGTGTCACTTGGTTTGATTAAGGCAATTAATTCTACAACCCTAATTACATTGCCCAGATTATTGTATTTACTAATATTATAAATGTAAGAGTATTGTTCATCATCTAATTTCGTAAGCAGTTGATTCACTTTTCTCACTTGCGAATCCAGTTTTGAGCCTGAAACTTCCAGCCCGTCTATCGCTTTAATTACTTGAACAACTGGTGCAATATATTTTTCCTCAGCTTTTAACTCTGCGTAAAGTGAAACGGCCTTTTTATTCGGGGATGATAACCCCTTGTAAGCTGCCGATGCTTCCTCTACCTTTTTGATGTAAACATCTGGAGAGCTTGAACTCAACGCGCGAATTAGCTCGTCTACATAAGCACCGCCGCGAACATTTCCTTCATGGCCTTCAAGTACATCTAGATTTAAAATTCCGGCTTTTTGCTCTGCTGTTAATTTTTCGTATGCAGTGCGTACTACCTTAACATCTTCCACGAATGTTTTACTCGCGTTTTTAATTGCAGCAATTTCCTTCATTACATTATAAAGCGGTGTTAGAGTTGTTGTTAAGATCGTTTGATTCGATAATAATGTACGGTCCTGAAGACTTATTTTATCAAGGGCCTTCCATGCTGCATCATATTTTTTAATAAAGCCTGCTGCTGTTCTCTCTGTTGCAATGGCTAGAATTTGTTCGTTTAGTGCGAGCACTGGTTTTACTGTTTTTTCATTATTTTGTAGGGCTTTATAGTTAGTCACTTGTTTCTTTAAATCCTTGGAAAGTGCATCATATGCGTCACGCGCCGTTTTTAATGCCTCTAAGTAGTTGGCTACTCCCGGTTTTGCAGTATTAATTAAATCGATAACACCATTAACACCTACAGCCATTCCCTCCGCATCTTCAAGTTTGCTGTAATTCGTCACAAGGGCTTGATCCGATGGTGATAGTGCTTCATAGCGCGCACGTAGCTGCTTAACAACGTCTGAATAGTCCTTGTTAGATGATTTTAAGTCATTGATATCGCTAATTAATGAGACAACACCGATGATCGGTTTAATTTTTGCGTTGTAATCAAACACAAAGGAAGCTTGTTTAACCGTCAACTTGTTATACGCTTTTACAACCGCAGCAATTTTATCTGGATATTTATCATCACTTTCACTTGGTAATGCAACGATTAATTTCGTCACCTTTTGCGAAGCTTTATAATCATTTTGGAGTTGCGTATATTCCTTATAATTAGGCACTAACTTTTTATCATTCGATGTTAGTTCTTTAAACTTTAGGTTAATTGTATTGAATTTTGAATCAACCTCAACCTTTGTTGTTGGGTTGAAATTTGTTAATGCTGTATTAATTTCCTGTGCCACTTCTTCGATTAATTTAGAACGGCCTAGCGCATTATCTAGATTCGGCTTGTATTTATCAGCTAGAATTTTTTTGATATCTTCATTTGCAGCTAGGTATATCGCTTCATAGCTTGCATTTACGTTCGCATAATCCACTGAAATGGACTTTGATTTTGAAAGATTTTCAATCGCTAAAATGAGGTCAGCTAGAATTTTATAGCTATCTAGTTGTGACGCATTTGTCACTAGCCCTTTCATAGATGGATTAAGCTTGTCGTATGCTTTGCGGGCTGCTACCGTTTTTTTCGCAAAGTCCTTGTTTGCTGGCTTTAGCTGGTCGATTAATTTCACAACATTTAACGGCGTTTTATATTCCTTTTCAAATTCAGTTAGTCTTTTAATATTTGTCACAAGCTTTTTCGCAGATGCATCAAGGTCTTCCTTGTACGTTGCACGGTATTCCGCCAACTTAGCTAATATACCAGGATCACCCTTCACCAAAGCTTCAATATCTGCCTTAAGCTTAACGGCTTTATCTGAAGAAGAGCTTAAATCCGTTAATTTTTCTTTTAGATCTTCCTTCAGTGTCGTAAGCTCCTTTTTATCATCTAGTGAAAGTGCTAACGTCTCAAAATTTGCATTCCAAACATTGCCTTCAGTAGCCGCTAAAAATTCAGTATTAAGTTCACCAATTGCTGTAGCATACGCTGGATCTGTATTTCTTAACGCTGCATACCTTTTCACAAACTCAGCATACGGCTTTAAAATTTTTAGACGGTTTGAATTGTCCTCTTTTACCAGTGTCTGTGCAATGCCTAGACCATCGAATGCAGTTTGAGCAGTTGCGTGTTTCTTGTAAAAATCAGCTTTTGAAGAAATAACGATTGCAGCAATTTTTTTATCTACTGCTGCAGCATTTGAATCGCCCTTTTCCCATGCAGTTAAATCTACTAGGTTGTTGACGATTTTCTTTTGATCTGATGAAAGCTCTGTATATGCAGCACGTACTGCTTTAATTTCCTCTTGCGTGGGAACTGAATCGGCAGCACCGAGGTCACGAATACGCCCTTCGATTACTACTGCCTTTTTAATATCCTCCTGCGCTTTATCAAACGTCGCTTTAGTTGGGATAAGTTCCTTTAATGTATCAGCTGCTAAATCAACGCCACCTGCTTTAACAGGTGTAATGTCAGTAATTAATGTATCGATTGCAGCCACCTGTGTGCGGTAATCGTCTTTATTTGATAGTTTCAGCTTCGAAATTTGCGCTGAAATCTCGAAAATTTGCGAAAACGGCTTAATCACCGCTATGCTAGATTCCTCTAAAATTAGCTTTTGAATAGCTGTTAAGGTGCTATAGCTTTTATCAATTGTCGTCATTTTTTCCTTCAACTTTACAATGTCGGTAGTTGAAAGTGCACCTAATTCCGTAATGGCCTTATCTACTGCTGCTGCCTTTGATAAATCTGTGTCGGCATTTTTAACTAATTGACCGTAAGTTACGGTACCGGAAATCAATTGTGCATCCGCAATTTTTTTTGCATCTGCGCCTAATTTTAAATAGGCAGACTTTGTATCGTTTACGAAGTCCGTATACTTTTCTTTTGTGAGTGTTGGATCAGTTAGTGAAGCATACAGACTTTCAATTTCATCCACATAATTATCTTCTATTTCCTTTACTTGCGTAATACGCGCATAAAGTAAATCTTGATTCGCTACAAGAATGAATTCACCGATTATCACTGTGGGTGCTTTTGAATATGAATCTAATTTTTCTACAATATCTTTGTTGGCTACTGTTACATTGGCCGTTAAGTTTAATTTGGCTTGCCCAATGGCATTTAACAGCTCATTATACTTACTTTGCGCATTTTCGGTATCTCCAAGTAACGTCTTACTCGTTAATGTTAATTTTGCAATATCTGTTTTCAAGCTTGTTACCTGCGTTTTGAAATTGTAAAACGCCTCTAAGTAGTCTAGCTTTGCAGTCAATAATTTTGCCGTTTCATTTGTAGGATTAACACCATAAACTGTTGTAATTTGCTCTTTATAGTATTTGTTGTTTGCCAATGTTGAGGTTTCAGTTAATGCCTTAATAGCTTTAGTAAGTTCTGTCTCTGTTAGCACAGCGTTTCCTGTAGCTTCCACTTCATTTACTTGTACGATTGCAGCTGGTGTAAGTAATAATCCGGCCACTAGACCGATTTTTTTCTTATTATTCACTATTTCACGCTCCCGGGTGTTTACTATTTTTTTATATAATCTACTTCTATTCTCTTTTCTTATCGGCCTTTATTGATTGAATTTTAGGAAAACCTCCCGAAATGTTAAATAATTCAAAAAGGCAGCTCAGTGAGTTTTAACCTCACGAGCTGCCTATCTCAAAATTTTATTGAACGCTAATTATCACAAAATCATCTTGCACATCAATTGCACGTTTTAAAAATAGTGTTAAGTCTACTTTTTTCACCTTTGCATGTGGTGAAAATGTTGTTGCGCTTGTCCCAAATGTGATATCGTAATCCACTAATGTTTGAATATAACCTTTAATTTCTGGTGTTAACGTCGTGCTCGTTAAATCTTTGAACGGTAAATTTAGATTAGTGGAAGTATTCAACTCAAAAGCAATTGTTAGCATTTTCGCAATCGCATATCGTTCAAGTGTATCATTCGGCCCGAACTTTCCATTGCCATAGCCGTTAATAACCTTTAAGTTTGCTAAGGCTGCAATCGCACCATAGTATTTACTCGTTTTTGCTACATCTGTAAATCCTGGATCTTTAACATTTTTCGTGTCTAAATTTAACGCATTCGCGATAAAGTATGCAGCTTCAGCACGCGTTGCTTCCCTCTCTACACCAAAGCTTGTGGCCTGGGCACCTTCAACGATTCCTTTATTTGATAATTCAATTACTGCATCATAATAATATGCGCCCTTTACCACATCGGTAAATGTATTTGTGACAGCGTATGTTGACACGCCTACAGTAAGCATGAACATGGTAACCGCCGATAAGATAATTAAGGAATAGTTAACTAATTTCTTTTTCATTACAGGATCTCCTTTTAATTAGGGAATGTATAAGGAACCATCATTTGAAGTATGTCAAAAGTTGTCTCATTATAATAAATATCTGATAACTGACGATTTGATTTCAAACGAATTGTAATACGTTGATTTCTTGGCAACGTATTTTCAAACGTAAGAATAAGTTGGCGATTATCCTCTTTTGCTAATGTCGTTTCTACTTCAAGTGACACGCCTGCATCATTGGTCACGATAAATACATCGGATGCCGGAATTGCAAGTGCTTCATTGAATGTCAGCTTCACTTCATTCGAGCGCGTAATTGCAGAACTTGTTAAGTACGGGCGTACATTTTCAAAGAAATAAACTTCCTCGTAATAGGGCTCCATCACCATAACTGAATTGGCTGCGCGCAGTTTCTCTACATACAGATACCTAGCTGTATGCGATGAAATTGTTCCTGCCTTCACCGTTAATTCAACTTGTTTTGGATTATTTCGATTCACATTCACACTTTCAATTGTTAAGCCGACTACATCGTAATTATCAATATTTGCAGCCGTT
This sequence comes from Solibacillus sp., assembly GCA_045617525.1. Classification (GTDB taxonomy): domain Bacteria; phylum Bacillota; class Bacilli; order Bacillales_A; family Planococcaceae; genus JAZLIT01. The sequence continues at coordinate 24,538 of JAZLIT010000268.1, forward strand.
TTAACATCCACATTATGATTAAAATTAATTAAAATCACATCGCTACGCTGGGTCGATGAATTTGAACGTGATGTTTCGACTGATAAAATCTTCAACTTATTAGCATTTGATGTATAGTCCTTTGAACGATTAAACGTGACTGCCAATTGTTCTTTCATTGCGATTTCATATTCATTTTCAACACCTTGGAAGCTTAAGTCTACAGTGAACTCCGCATTCTCGCGATCAATATCTGCTAATAATTCACTCAATAAAATACGGGCACCCTTTGGATTATCTGGATTGCTAAATACACTTGCTGTTAATGCTTTTGGCAAGTTATATATCTCCCCGTCTAAACTATACGTTCCCTGCGCAGACACATCCGCAACATTATCAATAAAAATGTTTTTATCGAAATAGAGATTTAGGTATTCATTATTTTCCTCACGTACAACTTCTGTGTATTCAATCTTCGCTGATGTTGGATCAAAATTAAATGATTTCGTTTTGTGTATTGTTGCACGTTCACCCGAAAGGTCATATACATAGCCTCCTTCGCGTGTGTAAATTCGCGTGAAGCCCTTTAAAAAGTCCTCAACGGTCACGATATAAGAGGTTAAATCCTTTGGATCACGTTCGACTTTTTCAATCGGATTATCCGTCACTCGGAGTGTATACATATTTTCTGTAGACATTGGCTCTGAAAATGTTAGCTTAAATTGACGCGCACCGAGCTGAGTTATTGATTTCACAGTAGGTGCAACACCGTCTGCTGGTGCTTCAGCTTTTCGGATCGTAGTGACTATGTTATTTTTGTAGTTTCCAGACGCATCGCGCAATGAGCTGAAGGTTATTTTCACATCTGTATATTTTGCCAATGCTACATTATCGACTCTTGCATTGCTCAAATCAAAAATCACTTCAGTAGGATTTGATGACGTAATTGTTCTAACACCTGAAACATATTTACCATTTGACGCTAATACTGCGGATGATGAGTTGAAATTATAGCTAGAAAGTGGCTCTGTGAACTTCACTTTTACAAGGTCCGTTGAAGTATTTTCGACCGATAAAATAGCCGGCGCCTTCTTATCCTCGGTAAACGTCACCGATTCATCGACTTTCACGAGTTTACTACCGTCTTGCGCGCGAATACCACTGATTGTTAAGTAATACCGCTTATTTAATACGGTGTAAGGATTTGCAGTGATTAATAATGTCCTTTTATCCTCACTAAAATCCCCACGTAATAATGTAGGTGTACCTAAATAATCACGACTTACTAACTTTACAATCTTATTGATATCCGTTCCTAAATACATTGTCTCAATTTCAATGGGCTTATTAAACGTTATAGTAAATTGTGAGCCATTGATATTCTTTACGCTAGCAATTTCTAATTTATTACCCACATTATAAGTAGCTGTTGTCGTGAAGCGCTTGCCTAATCGCGTAAAATTGACTTTCGTCGCAACATTCGGTTTCAATTCATTTGTCAGCGTAACATTATGAGTTGTACCATCTGTGAACGTCACGAACAATCGGCTCGCATTTAGCACGTTGACTTCTTTAATTTTCAGCTCATTTGACGGCTGCAGTTGCATCATTTCATGAAGGTAGTACGCAAATTGACCACGCGTTGCATGATCATTTGGCTTGAAATAAGAATCTGTCACAATGCCATAGAATTGCAAAACATTGATTGCAGCTTTTGATTCCTCTGAAATGTTGACTAAATCAAAAAACAGTAAGTCCTCTTCAGTCTCTTTGGCATAATCAATTCCATTAATTACTGAAAATGCACGCACTAAAACAAGCGCGGCATGCTGTCTATTTAAAAATTCCGTATGTAAGAGGCGACCATTATCACCCAAAAATAGCCCGTTATCTTTTACAAGTGCAGCATAGCGTAGCAGATCATCCGCTGAATTCGGTGTTAAGTCTGAAAAACGCATGTTTTTCTTGTAATCAGTCGGCACTTTATAGCCGATGCTCATTAAGTATTTTCCTAATAACGCGACTACATCCCAGCGCTTTAATGATTGCTCTGGTTTGAATTCTCCATCTTGATAGCCATGGATAACCCCTTTATTTATAAGTGATTTTATTTGTTGTTCATATGGATGGCCTTTTATATCTTTAAGTGAGATTGCATGTGCAGCTGGTGTAATTGCTGCAACAGCCAGAGTTGCGCTCGTAGCGATTGCAAAGTATTTTTTCATGTGTTGTCCCCCTTTTTATGGATGGCGAAAAGTGCGTACTAGGTTTATATCGTACAATTTGCACATTTTTCCATATCTAAGTGAAAGTTATGATGAAAATTTTATGTCAGGCAAGCATGGATTTTAGGCAAATTTAAAGGCGCTGCTCTATTTATGATTCAATAGAACAGCGCCTTTAGTCAAATGTGTCGAATGCTTCTACAATTTCCATTGCTTTTTCCTTTCGATTTCGTGACTTGCACGAGTTATTTTACTTCGCGTAAGTATTGCTTATTGTTTTCAATCAGCTGTAAAATTTGTGTCAGCACTTTATCCTCTAGTTGTGGTGTGTGCCCGATTTCCGCGTGCACGATCTTCTGAAGTTCGGTTACTGTGCTGACATTCATCCTGTGCTTTTCTGATAAATCAAAGGCCATTTGCAATGATCCTATAAACATAAAATCTCTCCTTTAGTTAGTATCCTTTTATTTTACTATACTTATTACCGTTTACTCAAAGGAATACACAAAATATTTTGAATAAAAATAAAATCGGTTCTTTAGCAACATTATACCGAGTATATTCTTCCCAACCCACACCCTATAATATGGACAATTTTTTAATTTAGTTGTGCTCATACAGTACACCCTTTTTCACGAAAGGCGTTGATTGGAGCTCCGTGGGCCCGTGGGCCAGCAGGATGCTGGTCATGGAAGCGTTGCGCTCACGACGAGCGCGCTCTTAGCTTCCCTACCTAAATTCTTTAGGGCACGGCTCCAACTATCTAATTACCTGCCTTTTCGGTGGCAGGCAATTAGAGGATTTTCCGCACGGTGCTCCTGCGATTACTCGTCGCAAATAAATTTGCTGAGGTCCCCTGGAAGTCGCGAGCCCCCTCCGCTCCAATCAACGAGCACTATCCAAGGTAATTCCCGCGCATTTTATATACTCTGCTTAATAATCTTTGCTTTAAAATGTTCTTCTTTCTAAATCCATATGCATTCCTTTTAATAACCTTTGAAGTATTATTAACTCCTTCTAAAAGTCTATTCGAATAGCGTAAATGTAACGACGACACCTATAAAAAAGGATTGTTAAACGTTCAAACCTCTTTAAATGCTTAACCTTTTGTATGCGATAATCGTACACTTTACTAGTTTTAACTTCACAAGTGGGACACTGTTCTTTTTTTAGTTAAAGAAACATGTATCGCAACTCGATCTTGATACTATTCAATTTCATGTATAATCACATCTTAAAACCCGAATAATCATGTTACTATCCATTTAGCACGAATCACCTTTCTATAACTTGTTTCTCATCAATTCAAGTAGATAAAAAAGTGTTTTTTGTGGCAATTTCATAAAAATCCCAACAAATATAATAGAACAAAAAAAAGAGGTGTTATTCATTGTATAAAAATGAACAACACCTCCCTATTTTATTTGGCTAGCTCCGCCAATTCTTCCTGTGTGAATGCACGGGATCTCGTCAAAAAACGTTTTCCTTCCACGCCTTCTAACGAAAACATCCCCCCGCGGCCATCCACAACATCGATAATTAATTGCGTATGCTTCCAATAATCGAATTGATTTTTATGCATATAAAATGGAACATCCCCAATCGTTCCAAGTAGTATATCTTGCTCGCCT